>NZ_VRVE01000118.1:0-9754 GCF_008040035.1 Methylobacterium sp. WL9 | reverse complement strand
AGCTGGAACGGCGACGGATCGGCGGCCGCCGAGCGGGCCGGGGCCGCCACCTGAGCCGGGAGGACGGCCTCGACCGGCGCCGCGGCGACGAACGCCACGGGCTCCGGGGCGGCATCCGCATAGGCAACCATCGGCGTCGGATCGACGGAGAGGGACGGCGAGAGCTGCAGCATCAGCAGGAGGCCGGCCGTGATGGCGGCGGAGGCGAGGGCGAGGGGTGTCACCGGCACGGGGCTGCGGCGCTCGACCTGCTGCAGGAGCTTCAGCGGACCCGGCAGGATGCGCACGCGGCGCACGAACAATCTCGACATGGCGCATTCTCCGGCACGAGCCAGACTTCGCCCTCGCATACTGTTAGCGGCTATGGCGAAAGTGTGGCCGCAAGTGTGCGATGGCACCCTACGCGATGTCACCCTGCGTGACAGGATACGGCTCAGGCGTCGGCGGCGGCCTCGTCGATGAACCAGATCAGCCGGCCCTTGCTCGTGGCACGGCCGGCGGGCAGATCCTCGCCGGCCGCGAGCCGCGCGAGCGGATCGCGCTTGGCCGTGCCGTTCACGAGGAAGAGCACCGAACGCGAGGAGGCCAGCGCCGGGAAGGTCAGGCTGATGCGCGGGACGAACGGCTCCATCCCCGCCTCCGGCACCGCCGCGACCCAGGCCTCGCGCTCCTTCACCGCCGGCTTGCCGGGGAACAGCGAGGCGGTGTGGCCGTCGCCGCCGAGGCCGAGCAGGACGAGGTCGAACAACGGCCGGGACGGGTCGAGGGTGTCCGCGCCGTAGAACGCCTGCAGCGTCTTCTGGTAGGCGCGCGCGCCGATCTCTGCGCCCGCGTCGGAGGGGATGAAGTGGAAGTGCCCGGCCGGCACCGGCCCTTCATGCCCGAAGGCTTCGCGGACCATGCGGACGTTGCTGAGCGGATCGTCCCAGGGCACGACCCGGTCGTCGCCGAAGAACCAGTGGATGCGCGACCACGGCACCCGGCCGACATAGCCCTCGCCCGCAAGCAACGCGTAGAGCCGCTTCGGCGTCGAACCGCCGGACAGGCAGATCGCGATGCGCTCCCCCGTCGCCTCCTCCGCCACCGCGAGCAGCAGGTCGGCAGCGGCCCGCGCCGTCGCCTCGGCGTCGGGGAGGATCGTCGCATTCGGGGGCAGGGCGATCATCGGCGCCCCTTATTTGCGCGCGTCGGACGAGCCCATGGCCGGAGCCGGCGCGCCCTCGATATGGCCGCCGAAGCCTTTTCGCATGGCCGATAGGAGTTTGTCGGCATAGCTGTCGTGCTCGCGCGAGCGGAAGCGGCGGTAGAGAGCGTTCGAGAGCACGGTGGCCGGCACGGCCTCCTCGACGGCGGCGTTGATGGTCCAGCGTCCTTCGCCCGAATCCTCGACGAACCCTGAGAAGCCTTCGAGCGATTCGTTACCGGCGAGCGCGGAAGCGGTCAGGTCGAGGAGCCAGGACGAGACCACACTGCCGCGCCGCCAGACCTCGGCGATGTCGCCGAGGTTGAGATCGTAGCGGCGATGCTCCGGTACCTGATCGGAATTGGCGTGCTTGAGGATGTCGAAGCCCTCGGCATAGGCCTGCATCAGGCCGTACTCGATGCCGTTGTGGATCATCTTGACGAAGTGGCCCGCGCCGGTCGGGCCGGCATGGATGTAGCCTTCTTCCGCGCGCGAATCGCGGCCCTCGCGACCGGGGGTCTGCGGGATGTCGCCCCGGCCGGGCGCCAGCGTCTTGAGGATCGGGTCGAGGCGGTCGACCGCCGCCGTGTCGCCGCCGATCATCATGCAATAGCCGCGCTCCAGCCCCCAGACGCCGCCGGAGGTGCCGACGTCGACGAAGTGGATGCCCTTGTCCTTGAGCTCGGACGCATGACGGATGTCGTCCTGATAGAACGAGTTGCCGCCGTCGATGATGATGTCGTCGGCCTCCATCAGGCCGTGCAGGGCGGTGATGGTCTCGTTGGTGATGTGGCCGGCCGGCAGCATCACCCATAGGGCGCGCGGCTTTTCGAGCTTGGCGACGAGGTCTTCGAGGCTGGAGGCGCCAGTGGCACCCTCGCCTGCAAGCGTCTCGACGGCCTTGGAATCCTTATCGAAGACTACGGCCGTGTGCCCGTTGCGCATAATGCGCCGCACGATATTGCCGCCCATCCGGCCGAGGCCGATCATGCCGAGTTGCATGGCTTGCTGACTCCCGTCTGGCGCCTCTCCTCCCCCTTGTGGGGAGGAGTTGGAGGTGGGGGTGGTGCCGCTTGGTCCGACGCAGGCAGGCGGAGCCACCCCCACCCTCGGTCCCTCCCCACAAGGGGGAGGGAAGGTTCTAACCCACCGCCGCCTTGATCGCCGCGGCGATGCGTCTGACGCCGGCTTCGACTTCGCCGCCCTTGATGTGGACGCGCAGGGCCCGCCGGCCGCGCTCGGCCAACACCGAAAAATCGCCGCGGGCCTGCGCCGCAATCACCGTGCCGAAGCCGAGCTTGCGACCGGGGATTGCAAGGTCCTGCGACGGGTCGGCGGTGATCTGGAGGAAGACGCCGCTCGATGGGCCGCCCTTGTAGGCCTGCCCCGTCGAATGGAGGAAGCGCGGCCCGAACTCCAGGCAGGTCGCGACCTTGCGGGCGTCGCGCACGGCGAGGCGTGCATCCTGCAGGACCGACTGGTGCGTCGCGTTGCGCTCGATATAGCCGAGCACCGCGACGTAATCGTCCTCCTTCACCCGGGCGAGGTGCCGGGCAACCGTCGCCTCGACGCCGCCCTCACCCTGCGCCAGAGCCTCGGCGTTGGCGGTGTCGGCGTAGAGCGCGATGGTGTCGTCCTCGAACAGCGGCGTCTCGGCCGGCAGCGATCCGGTCTCCTCGGCGGTCGAGAACAGCTTCTTCGTCTCGATCTTGCTCGCCTCGACGTCGGGCTGGTCGAAAGGGTTGATGCCGAGCACGGCGCCGGCAACCGCCGTGGCGATCTCGAAGCGGAAGAATTCCTGCGACAGCTGCTCGACCTTTTCGAGGTCGATGCGCACCAGCGGATGGCCCTCCGCCTCCAGGCCCTTCACGGCCTCGTCCTGCTGCGCGTCGGCGCGGCCGTCGAGACGCAGGTAGATGAAGAAGCGGTCGCGGCCGTAGATAGCGGGCACGCCGACGGGCTCGCCCTCGATCGGGATGACGCCCTTGCCCTCCTTGCCGGTGGATTCGGCGATGAGCTGTTCAGCCCAGGTGCCGAAGGTGCCGACGCCGGGCGAGCAGATGATCGTCACCTTGTCGCGGCCGTGTTCCAGCGCAGCAACGCCGATCGCCGCGCCGAGGCGCACGCCGGGATTGTTGGCAGGCGGCACGGCCGGTCCGCAGGAGCGCACCATGATGTGCGCGCTCTCCAAGAACTCGTCGATCTCGACGCCCGCCACCGCCGCCGGCACGAGGCCAAACGCGGAGAGCACGGAGTAGCGGCCGCCGATCTGCGGCACGCCGTAGAAAATCCTGCGGAAGCCGTCGTCCTTCGCGGCCTTCTCCATGGCGGAGCCGGGATCGGTCACGGCGACGAAGTGCCGGCCGGCCTTGTCGCCGACGACCTCCTTCATCCGGCCCAGGAAGTAGTCGCGAAAGACGTTGGGCTCGAGAGTCGAACCGGATTTCGAGGCGACGATGAAGAGCGTCTTTTCGAGGTTCACAGCCGCCTCGACGGTGCGGACCTCGTCCGGATCGGTCGAATCGAGGATACGAAGCTTGGGCCAGCCCTCGCGCTCGCCGTAGGTCGCAGCGATCACCTCGGGACCGAGGCTCGAACCGCCCATGCCGAGCACCACGGCATCGGTGAAGCCTTCGGAGCGAATCTCCTCGGCGAAGGCCTCGTACTCGCCGACCTTGGTCAGCCCGTCCTCGACGATGCGCAGCCAGCCGAGCCACTTGTCCTCGTCGGCGCCCGTCCAGACCGTCTTGTCATGAGCCCAGAGGCGGCGGATCGCGCCATCGGCGCGCCAGGATTCGATGGTCTTGTCGGTTGCGCCCTGCAGCACGTCGCCGAGCTTGCAGGCATGGCCGTTGAGCCGGGCGCCGAGCAGCGCCGCGCGCTTCGAGGCCACGGCACCGAGCACCGCGTCGGCCGCGTCCACGAAGAGCTGCACGCCCTCCGCGACGAGTTGCTTGGCGACCGCCTCGATGTCGATGCCGGCCTTGGCCAGGCGCGCCATCACGGCCTCGGCCTCGCCGACGTTCTCCTCCAGCGAAGCCCGCGCCTGCCCGTGATCGCGAAAGGCGTCCATGGTGGCGGGCGGCATGGTGTTGACGGTGTTCCGGCCGATCAGCTCGGAGACGTAGAGCGTGTCGGGATAGGCCTTGTTCTTGACGCCGGTGGAGGCCCAGAGCAGGCGCTGCGCCTTGGCGCCCTTGGCATCGAGCGCCTCCCAGGCCTGGCCGGAAAAGATGCGCTTGTAGGACTGGTAGGCGAGCTTGGCATTCGCGATCGCGACCTTGCCCTTGAGGTCCTCGAACTCGCCTTTCTCGTCGAGCTGCTTGTCCACCAGCACGTCGATGCGGCTGATGAAGAAGCTCGCCACGCTCGCGACCTTCGAGACGTCGCCGCCCTTGGCCCCGAACTCGGTCAGGCCGTCGATGAAGGCCTGCGCTACGGCCTCGTAGGTCGCCTTCGAGAACAGCAGCGTGACGTTGATCGAGATACCCTCGGCGGTGAGCTGGCGGATCGCCGGGATGCCCTCCGGGGTCGCCGGCACCTTCACCATCAGGTTGTCGCGGGCGACGGCCTTGTGCAGACGCCGCGCCTCGACCAGCGTCTCCTCGGTGTCGAGGGCGAGGTAGGGCGAGACTTCGAGGCTGACGTAGCCGTCGGCGCCGTCGCTCGCCTCGTAAACAGGGCGCAGCACGTCGGCGGCGGCCTGGACGTCGGCGATGGCGAGGCCTTCGTAGAGGTCGATGACGCGGGCGTCGCCCTGGTCGAGCACGCTCTTGAGGCTGTCGTCGTACTCGGACGAATGCCCGATCGCCTTCTCGAAGATCGACGGGTTCGAGGTGACGCCGCGCAGGTCGTCGGCTTCGACCAGCGCCTTCAGTTCGCCCTTCGCGATGAATCCGCGGGCCACGAAGTCGAGCCAGACCGCCTGTTCGTAGTCGGTGAAGAGGGCGTTCAGGGCACTCATGTCGGTCGATCCTCAGACTGTCGTTGGGTCGCTACCCTGGAGATAGGGCGCGTCGCGCCTCGAAACCCTCCCCCTCTGCGGGGGAGGATGCCCTGCGGATGCAGGGCGGGAGAGGGTCCGCAATGTCCGGACACGGCGCTCCCCTCTCCCGACCCGCTTTCGCGGGCCACCCTCTCCCCTTCCAAGTCGGGTATACCCGACTTGGGCACCCGCAATGCGGATCTCGGGCAAGCCCGAGGTCCATGGGGAGAGGGGGGCTTCCCGCGCTACTTCTTATGCCGCGCGATCTGGTCGCGGGCGGCCTGCAGGACCTTTTCCGGCGAGAAGCCGAACTTCTTCTGCAGGTCCTTGATCGGGGCCGACGCGCCGAAGGTGCTCATGCCGATGATTGCGCCGGAGGAGCCGGCATAGCGGTCCCAGCCGATCACCGAACCCTGCTCGACGGCGACGCGGGCCAGCACCTCCGGCGGCAGCACCGAATTGCGGTAGGCCTCGTCCTGGCGCTCGAACAGGTCCCAGGACGGCATCGAGACGATTCGGGCCTTCACGCCCTCGGCCTTCAGGGTTTCGTAGGCGCCGACGCAGAGCTGCACCTCGGAGCCGGAGGCGATCAGGATCACCTCGGGCGTGCCCTCGCCGCCAGCGAGAACGTAGGCGCCCTTGGCGACGCCCGACGCGCTGGCGAAGACGGTCCGGTCGACGGTCGGCAGCGGCTGACGGGAGAGGGCGAGCACGGCGGGCTGGTTCTTCAGCGAGAAGATCACGCGGTAGGCTTCGGCGACCTCGTTGGCGTCGGCCGGGCGCAGCGTCACGAGGCCCGGGATGCAGCGCAGCGACAGAAGCTGCTCCACCGGCTGGTGGGTCGGGCCGTCCTCGCCCACGCCGATCGAATCGTGCGTGAAGACGTGGAAGACCGGCAGCTCCATCAACGAGGCGAGCCGGATCGGCGGGCGCATGTAATCGGCGAAGACCAGGAAGGTCGCGCCGTAGGCCCTCAAGCCCACGAGGCCGAGGCCGTTCACGATCGAGCCCATGGCGTGCTCGCGCACGCCGAAATGCACGTTGCGGCCGCCGGGGTTGAGTGGGGTCAGCGAGCCGGCCCCCTCGAAGGTGAGGGCGGTCTTGTTCGACGGTGCGAGATCGGCCGAACCACCGAGCATGAACGGTACGTGCGGGGCGATGGCGTTGAGCACCTTGCCGGACGATTCGCGGGTGGCGAGGCCCTTGGCGTCGGCCGGAAACACCGGGATGTCCTTGTCCCAGCCGTCGGGCAGGCGGCCTTCGAGGAAGGCGTCGAGTTCTTCGGCGTGGGTGGCGTCGGCCTCTTTCGCCTTGGTCAGCAGGTTTTGCCAGTCCGCGAACAGCGCCGCGCCGCGCTTGCCGATGCCATCTGCGAAGGTGTCGTAGACGCCGTCCGGCACCAGGAACTGCGCGTCCTCCGGCCAGCCGTAGAAACGCTTGGTGCCCCGGACCTCCTCCTCGCCGAGCGCGTCGGAATGGGCCTTGGAGGTGTTCTGCTTCGTCGGCGCGCCGTAGCCGATGACGCTCTTGACCACGATCAGGGTCGGGCGGTCGTGCGAGGCCTTGAAGGTGTCGAGCGCCGCGGCGATGGCGTGGGCGTCGTTGGCGTCGGCGACGCGCAGCACCTGCCAGCCATAGGCGAGGAAGCGGGCGGCGACCTCCTCCGAGAAGGCGAGCTCGGTGTGGCCCTCGATGGTGACGGTGTTGTCGTCGTAGATCCAGCACAGGTTCGCCAGGCGCAGGTGGCCGGCGATCGACGCGGCCTCCGAGGCGACGCCCTCCATCAGGTCGCCGTCCGAGCACATGGCGTAGACGTCGAAATCGTAGAGAGGCAGGCTCGGCTTGTTCAGGCGCTTCTCGAGGAAGCGGCCGCCGATCGCCATGCCGACGGAGTTGGCCACCCCTTGGCCGAGCGGCCCGGTGGTGGTCTCGACGCCGGTGGTGAAGTGGTATTCGGGGTGGCCCGGCGTGCGGCTGTCGAGCTGACGGAAGTTCTTGATGTCCTCGATCGTGATCGCCGGGGCGTTGCCGCCGTCGCTCTCGGCCACGCGGGCGAGGTGCAGCAGCCCGTAGAGCAGCATCGAGGCGTGGCCGCAGGACAGAACGAAGCGGTCGCGGTTCGGCCAGTGCGGGTTGGCCGGGTCGTAGCGCAGATAGCGGTTCCACAGGGTGTAGGCGACGGGAGCGAGGCCCATGGGCGCGCCGGCATGGCCGGAATTGGCCTTCTGGACCGCGTCGATCGCGAGCGTCCGGATCGTGTCGATCGCGCGCTGCTCGGCCTCGCTGAAGCCGCTCTTGGCGACGGTGTCTGCTCCGCTCATACCGTGTGTCTTCCCAGTTTGTTCACAGCGGCAGGGCGGTGGACGGCGAGGCGGCGGAAGTCTCCTCCGCCTCATCCACGTCGTCCTCCACCCGAGCCGTTCCGCGTGCCTCGTTCGGCGAGACCGCACGGCTGTAATTGAGGATCGTGTTCACGAGTGCAACGTGCGTGAACGCCTGGGGGAAGTTGCCCACGAGGCGCTTGCGCTTCACGTCGTACTCTTCGGACACCAGCCCGAGATCGTTGCAGATCCCGATCAGGCGCTCGATGATCGCCCGCGCCTCGTCGCGCCGGCCGAGCCCGATCAGGTTGTCGGCGTACCAGAACGTGCAGGGCAGGAAGGCGCCCTCGTTGCCGGTCAGGCCGTCGGTGGTGGAGCCCTCCGTCTCGTAGCGCAGGATGAAGCCGTCGCGCATCAGGTGCTTCGCCACCGCTGCGACGGTGCCGACCACGCGCGGGTCGTCCTGGGGCAGGAAGCCTACATGGGCGATCAGCAGCACGCTCGCATCGAGCGCCTTCGCGCCATAGGACTGCACGAAGCTGTTGAGTTCGGTGTCGAAACCCTTCTCGCAGACCTCGGCGTGGATCTCGTCGCGGATCCGGCGCCAATGCGCGACCGGGGCCTGCGGCGACTCCTCCTCGGTGTGACCGCGGATGGCGCGGTCGAAGGCAACCCAGGCCATGATCTTGGAATGCACGAAGTGCCGGCGCCCGCCGCGCACCTCCCAGATGCCCTCGTCGGGCTCGCGCCAGGCGGTCTCCAGGTGTTTCATGATGGCCCGGCCGACGCGCCAGCCGTCCTTGTCGCCGAGCATGCCGCGCTGGCGGGCCTGGTAGAGCGCGTCGAACAACTCGCCGTAGACGTCGAGCTGGAACTGCGAGATGGCCGCGTTGCCGATGCGGACGGGCCGCGAGCCCTCGTAGCCGGGCAGCCAGTCGAGCTCGATCTCGGGCAGCAGGCGCTCGCCGGCGATGCCGTAGAGGATGTGGGCCTGTTCCGGGCTGCCGGCGACGGCGCGCAGCAGCCAGTCGCGCCAGGCCCGCGCCTCTTCGATGAAGCCGGAATCCATCAGTGCGAGCAGCGTGAAGGTCGAATCACGCAGCCAGCAGAAACGGTAGTCCCAGTTGCGGCTGCCGCCGATATCCTCCGGCAGGGAGGTGGTCGGCGCGGCGACGATGCCGCCGGTCGGCCGGTAGATCAGCGCCTTCAGCGTCAGCAGCGAGCGCTTCAGCATCGCATCCCAGGGCGTGCCCGTGGCGCAGTGGTCCGACCATTCGCGCCAGAACCGGTTGGTATCGGCCAAAACCTTGCGCGGCTCGATCGGCGGCGGATCGTCGAGATGCGAGGGGCCGTAGCTCAGGACGAACCAGACGGTCTCGCCCTCGTGGACCGTGAACTCGCTGACCGTGGTCTGGCCGACGCCGCGCATCGGTGCGCGGGTGCGCAGCACGACCTTGTGGGGCCCGGAGATGGCGCGCAGGTCGCCCATCTCGTTGCGGGAGACCCAGGGGGTGGCCGAGCCGTAATCGAAGCGCACGGCCAGATCCATGCGCATGGCGACCCGGCCCTTGCGGCCCTCCACGAGCCGGATCACGTGCGAGCCGTCGGCGGCCGGCATGTAGTCGGTGACGCGGACCTCGCCCTCGTGGGTGGTGTGGTAAGTGTCGAGAACCAGCGAGCCGGTGCGGTAACGCCAGGAATGCTTGGCGTGTTCCGCCACGGGCGCCAGCTTCCAGAAGCCGTGCTCCTCGGTGCCCAGGAGCTTGGCGAACAGGGCCGAGGCGTCGAAGCGCGGCCAGCACAGCCAGTCGATGCTGCCGTCGCGCCCGACCAGGGCCGCGGTGCGGCCGTCGCCGATCAGCGCGTAATCCTCGATCAGACCTGCCATGAACCCTCGGGCGACGGCGCGATGCTGACCGTCAACACCGAGTTAGGGCCGCGGCCGGTGCGTTCCAGCCCCGAGCGCACGGCCCCGATCGCTGGCCTGTGTTGCGGTGCGGTCGGGGCGGCGGCGTGTGCAGACTCGAGAAGTCAGCGGGCGCTGGCGATGAGGTCGACCACCGAGCCGCCGAGGGAGGCGGCTTCGCTGCCGACGCCGCTGCCGAGCTTGCGCGCCTTCTCGACCCAGAAGACGGCCGTCGCGGCGAATGGGATGGCGCCGGTGGGCAGCAGGCCCTCGTCGGCCTCGGCCTGGCCGCGCATCGGCTCCGGAACCGCGGCGGGCTCGGAGGCGGACCTGACCGGCGCGGGCGGGGTGCGGATGGC
>NZ_VRVE01000117.1:0-10021 GCF_008040035.1 Methylobacterium sp. WL9 | reverse complement strand
CCTCGGCCGCGAGCCGCGAGGCCGCGTCGAGGGCCACCGCGACGGCCAGCGCCACGCCCGCCGGACCGTTCATGGCCGGGGCCTTCCAGACGAACAATGCCGTCAGCGCGAGCAGGACTCCGGAGCCCATGAGATAGGGCATCGAGGCGTCGGCAACCCGTGATCGCAAGGCCTGGGACGGGGCTTTCGCCAAGGGAACTCCGACGTACTTCGCCGCGATTGACGGGAATCCGGGGGCCACGTACCACGAGGCCGAGCGGTTGTCGCGTCGCGGCGACCCCAGTGCGTTTTCCGACCGAGTCGATGCCGGTTGGTCGAAAGAGAGCGCGTCGAAACGGAAGCTTAAGAGTCACCGGCCCGATGCAATCGGATCGGATACGGCTCTGAGCGGCCAGGGAGAGATTTCCGGCGATGTACAAGGCCGAGACCCGCGGCATCAGCGTGACCGTCGAGCCTCGCTTCGTCGAGGAGGAATCCTCTCCCGGCGAGAGCCGCTACTTCTTTGCCTATACGGTCGAGATCGTGAACAACGGCAACGAGAAGGTGCAGCTGCGCTCGCGCCATTGGCGCATCATCGACGGCCACGGCTCCTGCCAGGAGGTGCGCGGCGCCGGCGTCGTCGGCAAGCAGCCCTTCCTCGGCCCGGGCGAGTCGTTCAGCTATACCAGCGGCTGCCCGCTCACGACGCCGGACGGGCTGATGGCCGGCAGCTACACGATGACGGTGATCGGCGGCGACAGCTTCGAGGCGGAGATCCCGGCCTTCTCGCTCGACTCGCCGCATGTCCGCCGCAGCGTCCACTGAGGCGATGTCCTCGGAAGGGCTCTCCGACGACGTGGATGCCGGTTCGTCGCGAGAGGGCGCGACACAGCGAGAACCCAAGCGCTACACCACCCTCGAACTGCTCGAACGCCTCGTGGCCTTCGATACCGAGAGTTCGAAGTCCAACATCGCCCTGATCGACTTCGTCGCCGGCTACCTCGACGGCTGGGGCGTGCCCTACACCCGCGTGCCGAACGCGGCCGGCGACAAGCAGGCGCTCTTCGCCACCCTCGGACCGATGATCGATGGCGGGGTCGTGCTGTCGGGCCATACCGACGTGGTGCCGGTGACGGGCCAGGCCTGGACCTCCGACCCGTTCACGCTCCGCATCAGTGACGGCCGCGCCTATGGCCGCGGCTCGGTCGACATGAAGGGGTTCGATGCCCTCGCCCTCGGGCTGGTGCCCGACGCCGTCTCGACCGAACTGAAGCGGCCGATCCACATCCTGCTCTCCTACGACGAGGAGATTACTTGCCTCGGCGTGCTCGACACCATCGCCCATTTCGGCACGGACCTGCCGCGCCCCGGCGCGGTGATCGTGGGCGAGCCGACCGGGCTGGAGGTCGCCGACGCGCATAAGAGCGTCGTCACCTATGACACGGTGGTGCACGGCCACGAGGCGCATTCCTCCAAGCCCATGCTCGGGGCGAACGCGGTGACGGCGGCGGCCGATCTCGTGGCGGAACTGAACGCGATCGCCGACGCGATGATCGCGCGGGGCGATGCCTCCGGCCGGTTCGACCCGCCCGCGACGACGGTGCATGTCGGCACCATCGCAGGCGGCACCGCCCGTAACATCCTGGCGAAACGCTGCAGTTTCCACTGGGAGTTTCGCGGGCTGCCCGACCTCGACATGCAGGAGATCCCGCGCCTGTTCGCGGAGGCGACCGAGCGGGTCGTCGCCAACAGGCTGAACCGCTACGGCGATTACGGGCACATCGAGACGGTGGAGGAGGTCGCCGTGCCGGGACTCGCCCCCGATCCGGGCTCGGAAGCCGAGACGCTGGCCCTGCGGCTCGCCGGGCGCAACCGCACCATCTCCGTCTCTTATGCAACGGAGGCCGGGCGCTTCCAGGCCGCAGGGCTGCCGACGGTGGTGTGCGGGCCGGGCTCAATCGACCAGGCCCACCAGCCCGACGAGTACATCACCCTCGACGAGTTGGAGCGGGGCGAAGCCTTCATGAAGCGGTTGCTGTCGGAATGCGCGGCGTGAGTGCGAAACGCTTGACTGGCGCGGTCAAACTCCGGCCGCTGGAGCGCGAGGACCTGCGCTTCGTGCACCAGCTCAACAACAACGACAGCATCATGCGCTACTGGTTCGAGGAGGCCTACGAGTCCTTCGCCGAGCTCCAGCAGCTCTACGAGCGCAATATCCACAACCAGACCGAGCGGCGCTTCATCATCGCCACGGAGGGGGACGAGCCGGCGGGGCTGATCGAGCTGGTCGAGATCAACCACCTGCATCGGCGCTGCGAGTTCCAGATCGCGATCCATCCCGGCTTCGAGGGGCGGGGCTACGCCTGGAAGGCGACCCGGATCGCCATGGACTACGCCTTCAGCGTGCTCAACATCCACAAACTCTACTTGCAGGTCGACAAGGACAACGCGCGGGCGGTGGGCATCTACGAGCGCTGCGGCTTCAAGCCGGAGGGCGTCCTGCGCGACGAGTTCTTCGTGAACGGCCGCTACCGCGACGCCGTGCGGATGTGCCTGTTCCAGCCGGACTACCTGGCCCAGCGCGGCAGCGGCGACGTCAACGAGCCGGTGTTGAAGACCTGAGCGTCAGTCGGGAAGAAGAGGGGCCGTCTCCGGCCCCTCCCCTTTGCCCGAATGTCTAAGCGTCAGGCTCAGTTACGGCCGCCTGCACCAGCGCCTGCGCCGCCGGTGCCGCCAGCACCGCCCTTGCCCATCGCGCCGCCACCGGCACCCATGGAGCCGCCGCGACCGCCGCCGGCTTCGCCTGCACCAGCGTTGCCGCCGCCGGCATTCCGCATACCGCCGGTGTCGCCCTTCTCGGAGGCATTGCGGATGCCGCTGGACTTGGTGT
Source organism: Methylobacterium sp. WL9 (assembly GCF_008040035.1). Lineage (NCBI taxonomy): Bacteria > Pseudomonadati > Pseudomonadota > Alphaproteobacteria > Hyphomicrobiales > Methylobacteriaceae > Methylobacterium > Methylobacterium sp. WL9. The sequence goes on along the minus strand of NZ_VRVE01000117.1, from coordinate 7,152 downwards.
CGGTGCCGGCGTTCTTCATGCCGCCGTCGTTGCCGCCGCGGGTCATGCCCTTGCCGGTCTCGTTGCGGTCGGCACGGGCGCCGCGCCCGCCGTTGTCGTCGCGGCCACCACGAAACCCGTCGCGCTCGCGGGTGGTGACGCTGGTGCGGGTCGAGACGCTGTTGCGCTCGAAGCCGTCGCGACCGCCGACATTCACCGACAGGCGGCGATACTCGGGCGAACCATAGAGGACGCGCTGGCCGCGGATCACGACGTAGCGCTCGCGGAGGCCGCCCCGGCGCTCGGTCACGATCAGACGGCGGTATTCCGGCGAGCCGTAGATCACGCGCTGGCCGCGGACGGTGACGTAGCGCTTGCCACGGATGCCGCCGCCGCTGCGCTCGGTCACGACGAGGCGGCGATACTCGGGCGAGCCGTAGACCACACGCTGGCCGCCGATCACCACGAAGCGGCCACCACGGCCTCCGCGGTCGAAACGATCGGTGCGCGACGACGTGCGGATGTCGACCCGGCTGTTGCTGCGTCCCTCGAATCGGTCGCCCCGGCCGCCACGCTCGGCGCGATCGCCACGACCTGAGCGGTCGCTCCGTGCACCGGCATCGCCGCGCTCGTTCGCAGCCGCCTTGCCGGCACCATTGGTATTGCTGGTTTCGCCGCCGTCGCGTCCGGCACTCTGGCGACCCATCGAACCGCCGCCGTCGCCCTTGTCACCGCCGCGCGCGGCCTGCGATGCGCCCCCACCGTCACCACGGGAGGCCGCCGCGCTGCCGGCACCGCTTCGACCGCCGCCCATGGCCGACTTCTCCGCGCCACCGCCCGCACCGCCACCGGCACCGGCCGCACCACCGCCCTGCTGGGCATGAACGGACGTGCTCAGCAGCAATGCTGCCAAGCCAACAGCAAGTCTCTTCATCAGACGTTCCTCCGAATTATAAACGCGGATCGAAACGTCGGAAGTGCGAAAAGGGTTTCGTGGTTTTTCGAAGATTGCTTTCGATCGAGAGAACAGAGCTAAGCTTGACCGCACAAATAGAGACGAGTTGCGAAAATGAACGAATTTTCAGCTTCACTCGTCTTCGCACTGCAGCACGGCGCCAGACTCGTCTACCGCAATCGACTGGCAGCTTCCGCCGCCCTGCGGATCGCGGCACCGTCGGGCGCGCCCGCCGGCACGACCCAGCTTCCGCCGACGCAGAGAACCGATGGGTGTGCAAGCCAGTTCGGCGCCGTCGCCTCGGTGATGCCGCCGGTCGGGCAGAAGCGGACGTTGCCGAAGACGGCAGCCAGCGCCTTCAGCGCCTTCAACCCGCCGGAGGCCTCGGCCGGGAAGAACTTGAAGCGGTCGAGGCCGTGGTCGAGCCCGCGCATGATGTCGGCGGCGTTGGCGACGCCCGGCAGGTAGGGCACGCCGCTCTTCTGCGCAGCCTCCGTCAGCGGCGCGGTCAGCCCAGGGCTGACGATGTACTTCGCGCCGGCCGAGAGCGCCGCGTCGAGGTCCTTCGGGTTCAGCACCGTGCCGGCGCCGACCACCGCACCCTCGACCTTCGACATCTCGCGGATGACGTCGAGGGCGGCAGGCGTGCGCAGGGTGACCTCCAGCGCAATCAGTCCGCCGGCCACCAGCGCCTCGGCGATCGGCGCGGCATGGGCCACGTCCTCGATCACGAGGACCGGGATCACGGGAACGGAGCGCATCAGCGCGTCGATGTCGTTGGCCATGGGGCTCTCCCTGAAGTGTCCCCTCCCCCTTGTGGAGAGGGGTAAGGGGTAGGGGTGGTGCCGCTTGCCTGGGTCGGAGCCCAGCGGAACCACCCCCACCTCCAACTCCTCCCCACAAGGGGGAGGAGAGTAACCGTCGCGGATCCGAGCGCTAAAGCCCCGCCGCCGCCAGCATCGCCGACGCACCCTGCTCCGCTCCGTCGGCGCCGTGGCGCATGAAGGCGAAGAGCTCGCGGCCGGTGCCGAGGCCGTCGGCCGGCGGCAGCGCCTCGTCGCGCGCCTCCCACTCGGCGGGATCGACCAGCGCTTCGAGCACGCCGTCCTCGGCCGAGAGCCGGATCACGTCGCCGTCGCGGATGCGGCCGATCGGGCCGCCGCCGACGCCTTCGGGGCTGAGATGGATCGCCGCCGGCACCTTCCCCGAGGCGCCGGACATGCGGCCGTCCGTGACGAGGGCGACCTTGAAGCCGCGATCCTGCAGCACGCCGAGGGGCGGGGTGAGCTTGTGCAGTTCCGGCATGCCGTTGGCGCGCGGCCCCTGGAAGCGCACCACCACCACCACGTCCTTCTCCAGTTCTCCGGCCTTGAAGGCGGCGATGACGTCGTCCTGGTCGGAGAAGACGCGGGCCGGTGCTTCGATCGTCCGGCGCTCCGGCGTCACGGCGCTGGTCTTGAAGGTAGCCCGGCCGAGATTGCCCGTGACGAGGCGCATGCCGCCGTCCGGCTGGAATGGGTTGGCGGGCTTCCTCAGCATGGTGTCGTCGAGGCTGTCGGCGACGGCATCGTCGTAGACGAGTCCGTTGTCGTCCTGGCCCGACAGCTTCGGGTCGCGGGCATGGTCGCGCAGCGTCGTGCCCGAAACGGTCAGGATATCATCGTGCAGCATGCCGGCATCGATCAGGCTGCTGATGACGTAGGACATGCCGCCGGCGGCGTGGAAGTGATTCACGTCACCCGAGCCGTTCGGGTAGACGCGGGCGATCAGCGGCACGGCGCCCGAGAGCTGGTCGAAATCCTCCCAGTCGACGACGATGCCGGCGGCGCGCGCCATGGCGGGGATGTGGATGGCGTGGTTGGTCGAGCCGCCGGTGGCGAGCAGCCCGACGATGGCGTTGATGATCGCCTTTTCGTCGATGCAGCGGCCGAGCGGGCGGTAGTCGTCGCCGCCCCAGCCGATCTCGGTGAGCCGGTGGACGGCGGCGCGGGTCACCGCCTGACGCAGCTTGGTGCCGGGGTTGATGAAGGAAGCTCCGGGCATGTGCAGGCCCATCACGTCCATCATCATCTGGTTGGAATTCGCCGTGCCGTAGAAGGTGCAGGTGCCGGCCCCGTGATAGGAGGCGGACTCGCTCTCCAGGAGTTCCGCGCGGCCGACCTTGCCCTCCGCGTAGAGCTGCCGGATGCGCTGCTTCTCCTTGTTGGCGAGCCCGGAGGGCATCGGGCCGGCCGGGATCAGGATCATCGGCAGGTGGCCGAAGCGCAGGGCGCCGATCAGCAGGCCGGGCACGATCTTGTCGCAGATGCCGAGCAGCGCCGCGCCCTCGAACATGCCGTGGCTCAAACCCACCGCCGTCGCGAGGGCGATGGCGTCGCGCGAGAACAGCGACAGCTCCATGCCGCGCTGCCCCTGGGTGACGCCGTCGCACATGGCGGGCGTACCGCCCGCGACCTGCGCCGTGGCGCCCACTTCGCGGGCGAAAAGCTTGATCTGCTCCGGGTAGCGTCCGTAGGGCTGATGGGCCGAGAGCATGTCGTTGTAGGCGGTGACGATGCCGATGTTCATCGCGCGGCCCGCGATGATCGCCGACTTGTCCTCGCCGGAGGCCGCGAAGCCGTGGGCGAGGTTGCCGCAGGCGAGCATCGGGCGGTGGACGCCGGCCTCGCGCTCGCGGTCGATCATGTCGAGATAGGCGCGGCGGCCGTCGCGGGAACGCGCGACCACCCGCTCGGTGACGGCTGCGATCACGGGGTGAAGGTCGGTCATGCGATCCAAGCCTCGCTCGCGGATCCGGCAGGGAGGCCCTCTTGCAAGATCGAGGCGAGCAAGATCGAGGCGGGGGCCGATGCGTCAGGCCGTGGTCCGTTCGCTAACATGGAACGGATCCAGGCAGGATCACAGCCCCGTCACTGCAGGCTCTCGGAGCTGTCCGCCGCAGCCTCGGGATCGCCCTCGGCCTCGGCGGGGTCGACGACGTAACGCTGCGAGCAGAATTCGCAGGTGATGCCGATCCGGCCGTCGTCGGCGACCATGTCGCGCCGCTCCTGTTCGGAGAACGAGCGGATCATGCCGAGCACCCGCTCGCGCGAGCAGCGGCACTGCTCGACCAGGGGCTGCGGATCGAACACCCGCACGCCGCGCTCGTGGAACAGGCGGTAGAGCAGCCGCTCGCTCGACACGGCCGGATCGACGAGTTCGTGATCCTCCACCGTGCCGGCAAGCGAACGCGCCTCGGTCCAGGCATCGTCCTCGGGCAGGTTGTTCTCGTCCATCAGCGCGTGACCCTCGGGTGCGTCGCCGGGCGGCAGGTCGGCCTGCCGCATCCGCTCGGGCGAGGACGGCAGGAACTGCATCAGCAGGCCGCCGGCCCGCCAGCGGCTCACCCCGCCCTCGACCTGCTCGGCCACGGCGAGCCGCACGCGGGTCGGAATCTGCTCGGACTGGCGGAAATACTGGTGTGCGGCCTCTTCGAGACCCTGGCCCTCCATGGCGACCACGCCCTGATAGCGGCTCTGGCTCGGCCCCTGGTCGATGGTCATGGCGAGGTGGCCGTGGCCGATCAGGTCCGAGGCCTTGGCCTTCGCACCGAGAGCCGTGACGCGGGGCTCGTCGAAGCGGGCCGTGGCGCGCAGGCGGTCGGGCGCCTCGAAATCGACCACGATCATCTCGACCGGACCGTCTGTCTTGGTCTGGAGCTGGAAGCGACCCTGAGACTTCAGCGAGGCCCCGAGCAGGGCCGTCAGCGCCGCCGCCTCGCCGAGCAGCCGCGCCACCGGATCCGGATAGCCGTGGCGGCGCAGGATCCTGTCGAGGGACGGTCCGAGCCGCACGGCGCCGCCCCGCAGATCGAGCGATTCCACTGCGAACGGAAGGATCGCGTCGTCATCGCCTTCGAGGGTGGCGGCGGAGGTCGCCGGGGCCTGTCCTGAACTCATGACGTCTCCGTGGGCCGGCTCCGGCCGGATCGCGTGATCGCTGGACATGAACGGCACCTCGCGCGGGTCTGCGGCGATCGCGCTGTGCATAGCGGGGGGCGGGTGGGGCGCGCAAATCCGGCGCAAGCCGGGATATGGGTGCCGACGCGCCGCTTTTCGAGGCGATTGGGACGTGGCGGCAATGACAGGACCCGAGGGCCGTGCTTCGTGACGCGCGGGATCGCAGGCTCGCCGGCCTTGCGAGGCCGACCGCGTCCCGGAGTGCCGTCCGATGAAGCTCGCCGTTCTCGCCGCCGCGCTCGCGGCTCTCGCCTGCCTGTCCGCCCAGCCCGCGCTTGCAGCCGAGGCGGATACGCCGGCCGATCTGCTCCGCGTACCCGGTCGCCGCCGGGCGGACCCCGCCCGTGCAGGATCGGCCGAAGGCCTGGTTCGGCGAGCCGCTGCTCGGCCTCGTACTGCGCGACCAGGCGGCCGCGAAAGCCTCGGGCGAGCCGGGTGGGCTCGATTTCGGCCCGATCTGCGCCTGCCAGGACGATACCGGCCTGCGCGGCGTCGCCATCGCGGCGCAGGACGAGGATGCCGTGCGGGCGAAGGCGGTCGTCGGATTCCGGATCGGAGCGCAGGCGATCAGCGTGCGCTACCGCCTGGCGAGGACCGAGGCCGGTTGGCGCATCGTCGACGTCGGAACGGACGACGTGCCGAGCCTCGTCAAGCATCTGCGACGGTTTTCACAGTGAGGCCGGCATCCTTCGCGGCGTCCGCCACAACTCAGGAATTTTCCACCATGTCCCCGATCCGACGCCGTCTCCGCCTCGCGGTTCTGCTGACCGCTTTCGCAGGGGTCGCGACGCCCGCCATGGCCGAGTCGTGCAGTGCCGAGATAGGCCGCAAGGAGGCCGCGCGTCTCGTGGAGCGCTGCCTGGAGGTCTCCCCGGCAACGCGGCCACCCTGCAACGCCACGAACGCCTGCTCGCTCATCGAGAGCGAGGTCGTTCGGGGTTGCCGGATCGTGGCCGAGGACGCGCCGGGCTGGTGCGCCGAGTACCGTTAGAGCATCGGCCCGAAAAGTGGCCTCCGGTTTTCGGAAAAGCCGATGCAATACAAAGACCTAGAGCATCGTCTTGGATCCTATATCCAGGGCGATGCTTTAGCCAAACGCGGTATCACACCATGCTCGCGGGTTCCGCGAGCATGCCGTCGACGAAGCCGGTGAGCCCGGTGCGCCGGACGCGCTTCAGGCGCTCGGCCTCCAGGATCGATTTCAAGGCGCGGAAAGACTCGTCGAGGTCGTCGTTGACGATGACGTAGTCGTACTCGACCCAGCGCTGAATCTCGTTGCGGGCGTTTGCGAGGCGCTTCTCGATGGTGGCGGGCGAATCCTCGGCCCGGCGTTCCAGGCGGTGCCGCAGCTCCGAAAAGCTCGGCGGCAGGATGAACACCGTGACGACGTCGTCCTGCAGGCGCTCGCGGACCTGACGGGTGCCCTGGTAGTCGATGTCGAAGATCATGTCCCGGCCGCGCGCCAGCGCCGTCTCCACGGGCCTGCGCGGCGTGCCGTAGAAATTGCCGTGGACCTCCGCCCATTCGAGCAGATTGTCGCGCTGGCGCAGGTCTTCGAAGGCCTCGCGGCTGATGAAGCCGTAATGGCGACCGTCGATCTCGGACGGGCGGCGCTGCCGGGTCGTCACCGAGATCGAGAGGTCGAGGCCCCAGCCGCCGTCGTCGGCGATGGCGCGGGTGAGCGTGGTCTTGCCCGCGCCCGAGGGCGAGGACAGGATCAGCACCAGCCCGCGCCGCTCGATCTCCGTGTGCGGCACTGTCGCGATGGCGGTCATCGTCCGTAGTCTCCGGGCGCCGGCATCATCATCTCACGCACGCTCACTCGACGTTCTGAACCTGCTCGCGGAATTGCTCCACCACGGCCTTCAAGTCGAGTCCGATCCGCGAGAGCGCGATGTCGTTGGCCTTGGCCGAGAGCGTGTTGGCCTCGCGGCCGAGTTCCTGCGCCAGGAAATCGAGCCGCCGGCCGATGGGGCCGCCCTTCGCCAGCAACTCGCGGGCCGCGGCAATGTGGGCACGAAGCCGGTCGAGCTCCTCGCGCACGTCGGCCTTGGCCGCGAGCAGCACCGCCTCCTGATGCAGGCGGTCCGGATCGAGGCCCCCGTTCTCCACGAGCGCCGCGACGGCGGCGGCGAGGCGGGCGCGCACGGCCTCCGGCTTGCGGGCGGGGCAGGCGTCGGCGGCCTCGGTGAGGCGCTGGATCTCGGCGAGCTGGCCCTC
>NZ_VRVE01000116.1:0-10146 GCF_008040035.1 Methylobacterium sp. WL9 | reverse complement strand
CAAAAACTGGCCGTCTCCCGACCGTAAGAACCCGTTCGACGCGATGAACAGACCAGTCTCGCGAGACCCGAACGTCACCCGACCGCAAAAGCCCCAATTCCCGAGTTTTGACACGGCCTGGACCCAATAGTGTCGTGGATGTTGACCCGTGGCATCACCCAAAGCGGCCATCTGTCGTGTTCCGACAGTTGTTTGCTGGGCGAACTACGTTCAAGCAAACGACTTGCTCTATCGAGGGCCACATGCCGTACGTCCTCCGCAAAACGGGTCGGAGGGCGAAGGATTTGGCCGGTTGGGTGAAGGCGACATGACGGCCGAGGCGGGCCTGCCGTACTTCTCCCTGACGACGTCGGGCTTGCCTCCCGACGAGGCCTTCGAGCGATGGCGTACTCTCTTGGCGCCGATGTACGAGGTCGGACCAACAACGCCATCTGCCATGCTGCCCTTCGGTAGCAACATCACGTACCAGATCGGGGACCTCGTCACCCAACGCTCGCTGCTCTCGAACCAGCGGCTCCAGCGTGACCGCCGACGCGTCGAGGCCGGTCCCGACCACTACATGGTCCAACTCTACCGATCCGGCCGCTTCCAGGGCACTGTCGCTGGCAAACCGATCTCGGCCTCGCCTGGCACCGTGACACTCATCGGCCGCCGTCACCTGCTCGATGGCATGCTCGACCGAGCCGATGTGATCGGCATCGCCGTACCCTGCACCCAGCTGCACGGGCTGCCGCTCGAGGAGCACGGCATGCGCTTCGATGCGGCTCGCAACCGGCTGATGGCCGCACGCATCTCGGACATCTACCGCCGCTTGCCGACCACGCGCCCCGACGACGCCCCGGCCCTCGCCGATGACTTCGTCGCCTTCCTGCATCGCCTGCTCGATCCTTCGCAGGCCTCGGACGTGCTGGAGGGCCGAGCACTCGATGGGGGACTGCGTGCGCTGGCCAGGACGATCATACAGGAAAACCTGACGCGGCCCGATCTGTCGCCCGCATTCATCGCTGGGCAGATGCATGTCTCGCGGGCCACGCTCTACCGGCTGTTCGACCCAGCGGAGGGCGTGATGAACTTCGTGCAGGGCGAGCGCCTGAAGGCGGTGCGCGATGCCCTGGCCGATCCGATGGAGACGCGCACCCTTAGCAAGTTGGCCGAGGTCTTCGCCTTCAGCAGCGTCGCGCATCTCAGCCGCAGCTTCCGCAATCGGTACGGCTCGCCACCCCAGGCTTGGCGTGGCGAGCGTCGAGTGGTCCAGCAGACTGTCAGACGGGCGGCCTTGCAGCAGGTTTGGAAATGGCTGCGCGAAACGTGACGCATCCCATGATGCGTGTCCCAGCGCCGGCTAGACGGCTGCATAGGTCATGTCCCCCTTAACCGCGTAATCTTGCTCGACGACGGGCCTCCACCCGGTCTTCAAGCCGCACCCGGAGCAAGCGTCCTCAATTCGAGTTTTGGCATCGGAAGCAGACCGGCGAAAATCCACCCAGCCTGGTTTTAGTTTTCGTCCATCAGGCTAACTGGAAGCGGACCTTCCCGGGGTCCGCAAGGGGTAGGAAGCGGTCCCTGACCCTTCGCCCTGAAGCGGACCTTCCTGTTCCGACCCAACTACGCCGTAACGACGAACCCAGCTGGTGCTCCGAAGTAGACCCTCGCAGCACCGCTCATCGCCGTACGGCTCCACTTGGGGAGTCGCATCGTCACGCCTCTACCAACGGTACAGGAAGCCGCCCTTGACCCCGTGGATCTGGGTGCGCTCGGCACCGACCTGTCCGGTGTATGCGATCGATAGCGTTGTTGCTGGTGTGACCTGCCAATCGAGCCCGGCCTGCGCCACCAGGGCGTCGCGCGCGATCGGTACACCGGCCGTCAGGAAGGTCTGGCCGGCCGCGCCGAAGCTGAACAGCGTCGCGGGCACCACGTCGCCATAGGCACGGCGATAGCCGACGAGGCCGCGCACGAAGATCGGCGTGGTCGAGCCAAAGAACTCGCCGATCTGCCCTTGCGCCTGCACACCCACCGTCGAGGTGGCGATGTCGTAGTCCTGATCCCTGCTGGTCAGGGCCGCGGCGCCGCCGCGCTCGGTGAAGCCGTCGCGGCTGATCCGGATGGCCGCACCGCCGACGAAGGGTTCGAAGTAGCCATTGCCCGAACCGATGCGGTACCCAGCCTCGCCGAATGCCTGGCCGAGCGAGCCGCCGTAGCGGGCGCTGGCGTTCTCCGAGAAGCCGGGGAAGAGCACCGCGCGGTTGGTGGCGAGGCTCGAACCGGCATAGGCACCGCCGAGCCGCAACTGTACCGGGCCGAAGCTGCCACCAGCATAGAGCGCACCGTAGCCGCTCTCCACCGTGCCGGTGGACTGGCGGCCGGTGATGTCGAGGTTGGTGAAGGTGTAGCCACCAGCCACACCGACGCGCCAGTTCTGGTCGAGACGGGTGTCGGCGCCGAGCACGAAGCCCGAGGTCTGCTGATCGAGGCGGGCGGCGTTGCCGTCGCCACCGATCGAACCGAACGAGCCAAAACCCTGGCCCCAGACCGCCACCGGGTTCGGCGCGACGAGCTGCGTCGAGACCGGCACCGGCGCCGTCGTCCGGCCCGGAAGATCGGCGGTGTAAACCGCCGGCAGGGTGGTGCCGGGGGCGAAGCGTTGGCCGATACCCTCCGCACCGAGGCCACCGAAGCTCGGGGTCTCGCCGAAGCGCAGGCGGTCGAGGATCGCCTCACGCACGAGGTATCCCGTGGCGAACTGACTCGTCACGGCGTTGGAGTGGATCTCGCCCGAGAGCGCATCGAAGGCCTGGCGGGCCTGAGAGGCCGAGAGCACGGCAATGCCGTTGTAGAGCGGCGTACCGACACCTTGAGCCTGAGCCGCCGCTGCGACATTGCCCTGGTTGCGCGTGACGGCGACGGCGCCGAACTCCAGATCGTTGCGAGCGAGGCGGAGGAAGGCGTCGTTGACGCCATAGGTCAGGAACGGGGTCAGGAAGGCGAAGTTCGAGGTCACACCGGCGAACCGCCCGGTGAGGCCGCCGGCCGCGCTGAGGATCGTGTAGCTCGTGGTCGGGTTGTAAAGCCCAAACTGCGCGGTGACCTGCACGGTGCCGCCCTGGAGCGTGGCGGTGCCGGTGGCTGCGATGCGGTCGGACTGGCCGGCCGGCGTGGCATCGACCTGATAGAGCGACTGAGCCGCGAACAGCACGTTGCCGGCGACGTTCAGCGTGCCGAGGCTGCCCGCAGTGGTGCCGACTCCCGGTGCGACGGTTGCGCCCGACTGAACGGTTAGGCCGCCGATCCGGCCGGTACCGCCGCCGACGGCGCCGTTCGCCACGTTGACCGGGGAGGCAGCAAGGCTGCCGTTTATCACAAGCCCGCCGGCCGCGACCGTCGTCGGTCCCGAGAGCGTCCCATTGCCGGTGTAGGTGAGTGTACCGGTACCCTGCTTGGTGAGGCGCCCCGTGCCGTTGAGCGCATTGCCCAACGTGGCGTCGCTGGGCTGGTCGATCACCAGCGCCGCGTTGTTCGTGACCGCCCCCGAGCCGAGTCCGACCGCTGCGCTCACCAGCGTACCCGCGGCGATGGTGGTACCACCGGAATACGTGTTGGCGCCGGTGAGCGCCAGGACGCCCGTGCCGAGCTGCTGCACAATGCCGGTACCCGAGATCGTGCCGGCGAACGTGACACCATTCGTGCGGTTGAAGGCCAGCGTGCCGTTGTCGACGACGTTCGCGGCGAGCGAGCCCGCCGTGCCGCCGTTGCCGACCTGCAGCAGTGCGCCGGACGCGATCGTCACGCCGGAGGCATAGGACTGATCGTCGATGATGGACCAGCGGCCGCCCTGGACGTTCAGGATCTCGACGTTGATGACGTTGGCGAGCGTGCCGGTGCCCGTGCCGATCAGATTGATGGTGTCGGTGCCGACACCACCATCGATCCGGCCGGTGATGGTCGATCCGGTCGCGATGCTCAGGATGTCGTTGCCGCCTTCGAGGCTGATGGCGCGGCCGTTGTTGCCGATGATGGTGCCGTAGTTCGCGAGGACGTCGTCACCCTCGCCCATCTGGATCGCGGCCCCGTCGCCCCGGATGAAGCGCGCCGCGCCGGTCCCGGTATAGGTGACGCCGTTCAGGGTGCCGACCGAGCCAGGATCGGCGGTGTTGTCGCCGCGCAGGATCACCGCGTTGGGGTCCGAAATCGCACCGTTGCCGATGATCGTCCCGAAATTTTCGATGGTGTCGTTGTCCCGCGTCGTGCCGGTCTTGTTCTCGAGACGGATCGCATAACCGTTCTGGCCGACGATCATGCCGCCGACGTCGTTCCGGATCGTGGTCGCCGCAACGCCGCTGCGGCTGTTGTCGGGGTTGCTGTCGTTGTTGACGACGATGGCGTAGGTCGCGCCACGGATCGTGCCGTCGTTCTGGATCGCGCCGCCGCCGATCGAGATGCCCTCGCTGTTGTTGGCCCGGTTGCCGTTGTCGAAACCGCCGGCTCCGGTCCCCTGGATCGTGCCGTGGTTGATGATGGTGGCTGCGAAATCGATGTCGACGCCATCGCCGTCGCCGCGGGCGGAGCCGTCATAGGCGCCAGTGATCGTGCCGAAATTGATCACGGTGCCGGTGCCGTCGGAGCCGACGCCGGATCCGTTGCGGCCGGTGATGGTGGCGCCGGACGCGTTGTTGACGACGATTCCGGTATCGGTGGTGATGCCGTGGCGCAGGCCCGAGATCACGCCGCCGGCCTGATTGTTCACGGTGCCGGTCTTCCCCTGGAAGTCGATGCCGTCGAAGGAACTGCCGGCCGCGCCCGTCGAGAAGATGGTGCCGGCATTGTTCACCGTGGCACCCTGGCCCGGGCGGATCGCGTCCTGGCCGTCCGAGCGAATCAGACCACTGGCGAGGTTGTTGATGGTGATCGTTGCGGCGCCGCTGGCGGCCGTGTCGAAGTCGAGCGCCTGACCGCTCTGCGACCGGATCGTGCCGGCATTGTTGATCGTGATGGTGCCAGCCGTCGGGTTCACGTTGATGCGGAACGCGTCGTCGGGAGAGATGATCAGGGCGCCGGCATTGTTGGTCAGAAGGATCGAGCGGAGATTGTCCGTGCCTGAGGCGTTGATCGCCCGCGTCCCGGCCGCGATCGCCTGGATCGTCCCCGAATTGGTGATTCTCAGGGTCGTGGACGCATTGTTCCAGGTGATTGCCGTCCCGGTGGTCGACTGAAGCGTCGATCCCACGCCGACGGTGCCGACATCGGTACCGCTCACGGTCTTCGGGGTGCTGTCGGTGACGCCGTTCGCGACATTGAAGTTCGCCGCCTGCGCGGCAGGCACCGCCAGCAGGCCGAACGTAGCCGCGAGGATCGCTGCGCAGCTGGTGCTCATCGTCGACATCGTAACCCTTGGTTAAAGCCAAGCTTCCGCTAAGTTCGACACATGACGGTCGGGTGACGACGGCCGCGCACCCTGGCGCTATCTCGCCATTTGCCTGAACTCGGCGGGGAGCCGTGGCGGAGAAGCCGCTCTTTCGGGCGGCTTCCCGGGGGCAGGCGCTCACCAGCGCAGATTGAAGCAGTCGAGCCGCTCTCACACGTCCTGGTCGTAGATCGCCGCCTCACCAAGCAGCCTGCGAGCGGACGTTTCCAGCTTCTGCAACGGGTGGGGAGCGGAACCTGATCTTTCGCTCCGAAGCGGACCTTCCGATTCCGACCCAACTTCGCAAACCACGAACTTTTCGACGCCGCCAGAAAGCGGTCCTTCGTCACGGCACTTTTTCGGGGAGATGGCGCCTTAACAAGCGGTCTGGAAGATGGTGGCTTTCTGCAAATTTAACCTCGGGAAGCATCTCAGTTCTGAGGGACTAGATTGCGAAGTTTATCATTAATCATACAGGCTAATTATTCCAGATTGGCACATAAATTTCGTAGCAGTCACGATTTTTTCATAAGCGGCATTCATTTTTCCATATGTTGTTCGAGGACGCTTTTATGACAAGTCATATGACTGTCGACAAAAATATTATTGAACCTTTATTAAACAGACCTGCTTACAAAATTAATTTTCCAAAAGATGTCGAGCTCATTTTTAAAACACTAGGTCAGCCTGCACGTCGACGCGAATCAACAATCGCAGCATCAGTCGGGCTATTGATTTACGGATTTCTCTTCTACGCAGACTATCTTCTTTTAGGAGATGTGTTGTCTACAGCTGCAATGATACGCTTTGGCATTGTGGCGCCGCTTGGACTTGGCGTCATCTGGTTTGGCGCTCGGACTCAATCGCCGCGCGCCCGCGAAGTGTGTCAGTCCATAATAACTATAATAGTAGCTGCAAGTCTAACGGCAATGGAATTGCGCAGTTCAGCTCCTGGCAGAACCTTTCATCATTTTGGCTTTGTTGAGATCATCGTATATGGCGCGATTGTCCAGCGTCTCCCATTTAAATATGCACTTGGAACGATTTCAGTCATTACGATAATTCATTTAGCAACTGTGCTGCAAATGCATGAAATCGAACTGCAGATGCGCCTAGCATCCAATTCGCTGGTTCTAGGTGCAGCGATCTTCATCCTAGTTGCGAGCTTCTCAGGCGAGCGTTGGGAAAGGCAGCGGTTCCTCATGACGATGCTCGACGCCGCACGCGTCGCCGAGCTCGACCAGCTGGCCCGCAGCGATGCACTAACCGGCCTCGCCAATCGTCGATCCTTAGATGAGTTTTTAGCGCATGAGCTGAGCGAGAATGTCGCCGTGCTGCTGCTCGATGTCGATGCGTTCAAGCGATACAACGACTACTATGGTCACCAGCAAGGCGACCAATGCCTCCGCGCTGTCTCACAGGCCATTCTGTCCGCGGCAGCGCATGCTTCCATAGTCGCCCGGTACGGCGGTGAAGAAATTGTCGTGGTGCTCCGGCAGGCCGATAAGGAAACGACGCGAGGGGTGGCAGAACGAATGCGAGCCGCTGTCCAGGCACTCGGCATTCCCCACATAGCTGGCGGCCCGTCGTCGGTGGTAACCGTGAGCGTTGGCGCCGTGATCGGTTGTTCGAGAGGCGATCGTGGTTTGATGCGCCTCATCCGGCACGCGGACGAAGCACTCTACGCTGCGAAAGCTGCCGGGAGGAACCAAGTTGCAATGTACGGAGAAAGCGAACGGGTTTGGGCATTAGCATCGTAGCCCGAAGCATAGGCCTTCGCTCAGGACTTAAGATTCGCACGCTGGAAGACCTATGAGTTGGGAGCTTGCGTCCCCCCGACCAATCGTCGAACGTCCGCCTACTGCATGCTCCTACCTGACAGCGATCCGACAACAACTCACGCAGTTTGGTCGTAGCGAGGACGGGCGGGTATCGACCCACCGCGGTCATGGCCCGATACGGATTGCATTTCCGCCACCAGACACTCCAGTGCCCCGATGCGGACCAAGCGAACCGAACTGGCCGACCTCGGAACCTTCCTCGCTATCGCGCGCCATCGCAGCTTCCGGCGGGCCGGTCTGGAACTTGGCGTCAGCGCCTCCGCGCTCAGCCACGCGCTTAAGGCGATGGAGGCGCGCCTCGGCGTACGCCTCATCAACCGCACCAGCCGCAGCGTTACGCTCACGGCGGCAGGCGATGATCTGCTCGCTTCGCTGGACGCGCCGTTCGCGGCAATCGGCTCCGCGCTCGACGTGCTCAACCAGCACCGGGAGCCGACGAAGGCGACCGGGCGCATCCGCCTGAACGTGCTCGAACATGCGAGCACGTTGTTGCTCGCCCCCGTGTTGCCTCCCTTCCACGAGCGCCACCCGCAGGTCGAGATCGACGTCCGGGTTTCCAACAATCTACTCGACGTCGTGGAGGCTGGAGCCGATGCGGGCATCCGCTACGGCGGGACTGTGCCTCAGGACATGGTCGCTCAGCGCCTGTCAGCCGATCTGCGCTGGGTGGTAGTTGGAGCGCCGGCCTATCTGGATCGCCACGGAACGCCCGATCATCCGCGTGACCTCGGGGCTCACCGATGCCTGCGCATCCGCCTCGGCGACGACAGCCTCTACCGATGGGAGTTCGAGAGAGCTGAGGAGCAGATCGCACTCGAAGCTCCCGGTTCGGTGACCATCGACAACACGCAGTTCGCCCTCTCCCTCACTGTGGCGGGCGGCGGGCTCGCTTATCTTCCCGAGCCGTGCGTCGGCCCCTCGGTCGCCCAGGGCGAGCTTCGCGTCGTACTGGCGGATTGGGCTCCGATGGGACCGGGCTTCCACCTCTACTATCCCGGTCGTCGCCAGCTGCCGACCGGATTGCGGCTCCTCATCGACCTGATCCGCGAGCTGAAGCCGCTCGGATTGTAGCGGCCGCATCGCCGACGATGAACTCGGCTCATCGTTCCGTTGAAGCACGGACAGCTGACCGGCAGCTCGCGCGAGGTCTAAGTCCGGTACATCATTGAGGTCAGCTGAGAGATCGAGCCATGCGCCGTTTCATCGGGAAGGTCGCCTTCGTCACAGGCGCGGCCAGCGGCATCGGCCGCGCCGCCGCCATCGCGTTCGCGAGGGAGGGCGCACGGGTCGCAATCACGGACCGCACGGAGGCTGCGCTGGAACAACTTCGCGCTGAGATCGAGGCGGATGGCGCAGAGGTTATCGCGATCCGGTGCGACGTGTCGGTGCCGGAGGACGTCGAGGCTGCGGTGGCCAGAACCGTCGAGCGGTTCGGCCGCCTCGACTGCGCCTTCAACAACGCGGGCGTCGAAAACAAGGCCGCTCCCGTCCACGAGATCGCCCTCGACGAATGGGACCGCATCCTCGACATCAATCTGCGCGGCACGTTCGTGTGCATGAGGCACCAGATCGCACAGATGCTCCGGCAGGGCGGCGGCGTGGTGGTCAACACGTCATCTGGCGCGGGCGTCAGAGGCGTGGCGGGGGGCGCGAGCTACGCCGCCTCGAAGCACGCCCTGATCGGCCTCACCAAGTCCGCCGCCCTCGACTACGCGAAGGCGAATATACGGGTGAACGCTGTTTTGCCCGGGAACATCGAGACGTCGATGATGGATCGCTTCACAGGCGGCGACATCCAAAAGGCAATCGACCTCGAGCCGGTAGGGCGACTGGGGAAGCCCGAGGAGATTGCAGAGGCTGTCTTGTGGATGTGTTCGGACCTTGGTGCCTTCGTGACCGGCGCGTCGATATCGGTCGATGGTGGCTGGTCGCTCTGACAGGCGTTTCCGAGTCGACGGAGGAAAGATCGAATGGATATCAAGCGCAGCGGAAGCCAGCCTTCAGGCCAGGGACCGTCTGAATGGTTCACCGGCACGGTTCGGATCGACCCGCTCCATAGTGCGCCCGACCCCGCCCGCGTCGCGATGGCCAGCGTGACGTTCGAGCCGGGCGCGCGGACGGCGTGGCACACGCACCCGCTCGGCCAGACGCTGATCGTTATGTTCGGGCGCGGATGGGTTCAGCGCGAGGGCGGCCCGGTCGAGGAGATCGCACCGGGTGACGTCGTTTGGTTCGAGCCGAACGAGAAGCACTGGCATGGGGCCACCGCGACCACCGCGATGACGCATGTCGCGATCCAGGAACGTTTGGATGGCAAGGCCGTGACATGGATGGAGCAGGTCACCGAAGGACAGTATGCCGGGTCGTGAACTTCGGCTCTCAGGGCCGCTTTCAGCGATCCAATGCCGAAAGCGGACCGGCGCAAATCCACCCGTTTCGGTCGTAGGTCTCTGCCTCGCCGACTGACCTACAAGCGGACGTTCCCGGCATCTGCAACGGGTCGCAAGCTGCCGGTAGGGCAACGTCTGCATGTTTTCATGGGCAATCCGAAGCGGTCGTTCCTGTTTAGCCCAACTTTAATCGTTTCCAAGCCCCCACCGACCGCTATCCGGCTCGTAGCTTTATGACGCGGTTGCAGCGGTGGTTACAGTCACGTGGCGATGCCGTGGTGAGCAGAATTCGCAGAAATTTCACAGCGTTTCACGCTCGATTTCGGTCCGCCCATCGGCGACCGCAACTGCGATTTAGTTGAATGGCGTGGAATTTCGTGCGATCGCTTGAAACTGCCGAACGGGAAGATTCGCGCTCTTGTAAGCGGTAGGTCGCGAGTTCAAGTCCCGCAACCGGCACCACTCTATCCCCTTCGAAAGACAAGGCTTTTCGATTCCTTGAATGCCGCTCGTA
>NZ_VRVE01000115.1:0-10381 GCF_008040035.1 Methylobacterium sp. WL9 | reverse complement strand
GCGCCCGCGCGGGCGGCGGCCCCGCGAACGGCGTTCCTCGCGCTCGTGGTGCTCTTCCTCCTCCCGCCGCTCCGCCTCGATCAGGGCGAGGCGGTCGGCCATCGGGATCTGGTAGTAGTCGGGATGGATCTCGCTGAAGGCGAGGAAGCCGTGGCGGTTGCCGCCGTATTCGACGAAGGCGGCCTGGAGCGAGGGCTCCACCCGCGTCACCTTGGCGAGGTAGATGTTGCCGCGCAGGGGCCTGCGGCTGGCCGACTCGAAGTCGAATTCCTCGACTTTAGATCCGTGGACCGTGACGACCCGGGTCTCCTCCGGGTGCATCGCGTCGATGAGCATCTTGTTGGTGTTGGCCATGACGAACTTTCGACATGGCGGCGGACGGGGCACACCTTGGACCTTGCCGTCCCGGCGGCGCCTTCCGCGGCCGTGAGGCCGGAACGGGGAGGGCGCGTGTCGGGCTCGTCGCCGTGGCCTGGAGGCTCAGGGGCGAGAGGCTTCGGGAAAAGGGTTTGCCGTCAACCGCCGCTCGGCGCCGGTGATCGGCGCGCCTGGGGTTGAACATGGCCGGCGGGAGGAAGGAGACGGCGCAACGCGACGGGCGTGCGCGGGAGGCACGAGCAACGGCAACCGATGCTGTGTGTCCCCCCATCCCTTCCGGCCTCACGAAGATTCCTGACCGGTCATGCCGGCCGCATGTCATTCGAAACAGGTGCGGCGGGACAAAAATCCCCGTCGCGCTTGCCGACACCGATCCGGCCTCGAAACGTGTCCGAAGATCACCACGAGGAGCCGGCTGCGAGAAGCACGCGAGGGGGCTTTCCGCGTCCGAAGGCCGCAAGTGTGACCATCGGGACCGGATGGGGTCGGTTTCATTAGCGTTTGTCACGCGCGTTTGGCAAGAGTCTGTTTCGATGACAGGTTTTCGCGATGGTCGCAGCCCTGCGACCAAAGCCCGGTGCGCGCGTTCCGGACGCCGCCGCTCGGCAGCGATGGATCGAGGGCCGAATTCCGGCCGAAAAGGAATGCTTAACCACGATCGCTCTAAGTCCTAGAGACAGGCCCCGGGGAACCAGACGCCCGCCGATGCCGACACGCGCCCGCCCGTTTCCGACCGTCCTGCTCGCGCTGGCGCTCTCCGCCAGCGTGCCGGCATTCGCCCAGGACAACGACAAGCTACGCATGGGCGCGGTGGCGATCGGAGCCGAACTCGCCACGCAGGGCACCGCGACCACCCTCACCCTGATCCTGTCCAAACCCGTCGAGGCCCGCGCCTTCGTGATGGAGCGGCCGGACCGGGCGGTGATCGACCTGCCGGAGGTCAACTTCCAAATCGGCCCGGAGGCCGGAATCAAGCGGGAGGGCGTCGTCACCTCCTACCGCTATGGCCTGTTCGCGCCGGGCCGCTCGCGCATCGTCGTCGATCTCGCCGGCCCGGCCGTCGTCGACGGGATCGAGACGAAGACGCGGCGCGACGGCGCGACGCTCCTGTCGATCGCCTTCAGGCGGGCCGAGCGCGACGTGTTCCGCAAGGCGGCCGTCGCGAGCGACCCCTCGCCGTCGCTGCGCAAGACCCTTCCGGCGGAGGCTGTCGACAGTCGTCCGCTCGTGGTGGTCGACGCCGGACATGGCGGCACCGATCCCGGCGCCATCGCCAAGACCGGCGTGCTCGAGAAAGACATCGTGTTCGGCTTCGCGCGATCGCTGGTGGAGCGCCTGAAGGCTGGGGGTCGCTACCGCGTGACCATGACCCGCGACCGCGACGTGTTCGTGCCGTTGGCCGATCGCGTCCGCATCGCCCGCGAGGCCAGGGCCGACCTGTTCATCTCGATCCATGCGGATTCGATCTCGGCCGCCCCGCAGGTGAAGGGCGCCACGATCTATACCGGCTCCGAGAAGGCGACCGACGCCGAATCCGCCAAGCTCGCGGAGCGCGAGAACAAGGCGGATTCCGCCGCCGGCACCGACTCGGCCGTCGGCCCGGCCGACGTGTCGGACATCCTGCAGGAGCTGACGCTGCGGGAGACCCGCGGCTTCTCCTCGGGCTTCGCCCACCGCCTGATGGGCCAGCTGTCGCCGGTGATGGAGATGAGCGGCAAGCCCCATCGCGAGGCCGGCTTCGTGGTGCTGCGCTCGCCCGACGTACCCTCGGTGCTGGTCGAGCTCGGCTACCTGTCGAGCAAGAGCGACCTCGAGAAGCTGCAATCCGAGGAATGGCGCACCAACGTCACCGGCTCGATGGCCAAGGCCGTCGACCTGTTCTTCGCCGGGCGCAACACCTCGGCCCAGCCGATCGGCGCACCGCCGAGCACCACCGGCTCGGTGCCCTTCGGCAAGGGCAGCGCTTTCACCGGCTCGGCCATGACGATGCCGCGGTTGGGCGGGTCGCGGTAGAGGTCGCCGCAGTTTCACCATAGAACCGGTGTCGATACGGGCTCGATCAAGCCCGGTCGGGCCGAAGCCGCCGAATGGCTCGCGACCGCGCCGACGCACACAGCCTTTGAGGCCGCATCCACTACCGGCCGGCCCCGCGGGGCCGTCGGCGGGCGGCCAAGCGACGGAACGGACATCCGGATGCGATTCATCCTGCGGTTCTTCGGGATCCTGTTCTCGGCCGGCGCCGTGCTGTTCTGCATCGCGGCGGCCGTCGGCGCGTTCTTCTATTGGAAGTACAGCCAGGACCTGCCGGACCACGCCGCGCTCGCCAATTACGAGCCGCCGGTGATGACCCGCGTCCACGCGGCGGACGGCTCGATGCTGGCGGAATACGCCCACGAGCGCCGCCTCTACCTGCCGATCCAGGCGATGCCGAAGGTCATCGTCGCGGCCTTCCTCTCGGCGGAGGACAAGAACTTCTACAAGCACGGCGGCATCGATCCCGAGGGCATCGTGCGCGCCCTGGTGACGAACCAGGCCACCGGCAAGAAGCAGGGCGCCTCGACCATCACGCAGCAGGTCGCCAAGAACTTCCTGCTCTCGGCCGAGCAGACCTACGACCGCAAGATCAAGGAGGCGCTGATCGCGCTCCGGATCGAGTCGGCCTACTCGAAGGACAAGATCCTCGAACTCTACCTCAACGAGATCTTCCTCGGCACCATCGTCCCGGGCCGCAACCTGCACGGCGTCGCGGCGGCCTCGCTCGATTACTTCGGCAAGTCGGTCCATGAGCTGACCATCAACGAGGCGGCCTATCTCGCCGCGCTGCCGAAGGGGCCGAACAACTACCACCCCTACCGCAAGACCCAGGCGGCGCTGGCGCGCCGCAACGAGATCATCGGCCTGATGGCCCAGAACGGGTACATCACCAATCAGGAGGCGGACGACGCCAAGAAGAAGCCGCTCGGCATCAACCCGCGCGTCGCCTTCCCGAACGCGGCCGTCTCGAACTACTTCACCGAAGAGGTCCGCCGCGAGATCGCCGAGCGCTACGGCCAGACAAAGCTCTACGAAGGCGGCCTCTCGGTGCGCGCCACCGTCGACCCGAAGATGCAGGCCTGGGCCCGCAAGGCGCTGGTCGACGGCCTCGTACGCTACGACCAGTCCCACGGCTGGCGCGGCGCCGAGCACAAGGTCGACCTGACCGGGCGCGACTGGGGCCTCGCCGTCTCCGAGGTGCCGGTGCTCGGCGATATCGCCCCCTGGCGTGTCGCCGTCGTCCTGAACACCCAGGGCGGCAATGCGCAGATCGGCCTGCAGCCACGACGCGAAGGCGGCGGCGCCGTCAGCAAGGACCGCGAGACCGGCATCATCGGCGCCGACGGCGTCAAGTGGACCGGCCGGGGCGTCGCCTCGGCGCTGAGTTCGGGCGACATCGTCTATGTCGAGGCCATCGAGGGTGGAACCGGACGCTACCGCCTGCGCCAGAAGCCCGAGATCTCCGGCGCCATCGTCGCGATGGACCCCTATACCGGCCGCGTGCACGCCATGGTCGGCGGCTTCTCCTACGACGAATCCGAGTTCAACCGCGCGACGCAGGCGATGCGCCAGCCCGGCTCGTCGTTCAAGCCGATCGTCTACTCTGCGGCGCTCGACAACGGCTACACCCCGTCCTCGATCGTGCAGGATTCGCCGATCACCATCGAGGCCGGTCCCGGCCAGGAAGCCTGGAGCCCGTCGAACTACGACGGCAAGTCCGGCGGCCCGCATACGCTGCGCTACGGCATCGAGCACTCGAAGAACCTGATGACGGTGCGCCTCGCCAAGGACGTCGGCATGCCGCTGATCGCGGAATATGCCCGCCGCTTCGGCGTCTACGACGATCTGCTCCCCGTGCTTCCGATGTCGCTCGGCGCCGGCGAGACCACGGTGCTGCGAATGGTCACCGCCTATTCGATGCTGGCCAATGGCGGCCGCCGCATCAGGCCGACGCTGATCGACCGGATCCAGGACCGCACCGGCGAGACCATCTACCGCCACGACAACCGCAAATGCGTCGGCTGCGACGCGGAGAAGTGGTCGGGCCAGGACGAGCCGAAGCTCGTCGACGAATCCGAGCAGGTGCTCGATCCGCTCACCGCCTACCAGATGGTCTCGATCATGGAGGGCGTGGTCCAGCGCGGCACCGCGACGATCCTGAAGCAGATCGGCAAGCCGCTCGCCGGCAAGACCGGCACGACGAACGACGCCAAGGACGCCTGGTTCGTGGGCTTCTCGCCGGACCTGGCCGTGGGCGTCTATCTCGGCTTCGACAAGCCGAAGTCGCTCGGCGACCGCGCCACAGGTGGCGGGCTCGCTGCGCCCATCGCCCTCGACTTCCTCAAGGTCGCCCTCAAGGACAAGCCGCCGACCCCGTTCCGGGTGCCGCCGGGAATCAAGCTGATCCGCGTCTCGGCCGGCTCCGGCACCCGTGCCGGCTCGGGCGAGGGCGCCGGCACGATCCTCGAAGCCTTCAAGCCGGGCACCGCACCGCCGGACGCCTACGTCGCCCAGCCCGACGCGCCGACCATGGTGCCCGAGGGCGCCGGCGCCGCCGCGCAGACCGGCGGGGTCTACTGATCCCGACAGGGGCCGAGCGCGACTCGTCCTGCGTCGCGGTGCAGCGGCGGCCTTCCGCCGAACGCGCCGCCCTGAGACGGCTTCCGACGGAACCGACAGGTCCGCCTCCGTCCTTGCGAAAGCAGGCACCGGTTGTTTCGATGCCCGATACAATCAACCAGAAACGGCATGAGCCGGCGGTACATCGGAAACTATTCGACCGGGCCTGAGGAAACTTCGACAAATCGGATCGAAGGATTTGTCGGAAACCCGACATAGTCGTATGTTTGTCCCATCACCGGCCAACGATCTTGGGCGCCGGTGGCTGAGAGTTGCGTGTGCTCCCGCCTGTCCTGCGTGGAGCCTGCCATAGCTCGTTTCTTCTTCAACGTCTTCGACGGCACCGGCACGACCGACACGGACGGAACCGAACTGATCGACTGGCAGCAGGCCCGCCGCGAGGCCATCCGCATGGCCGGCCTCATCCTGATCAACGAGGGCGACAAGCTTCAATCCGGCAACGGCTGGACGATGGAGGTCAGCGACGAGGCGGGGCTCGTCCTGTTCCAGCTCGAGGTCCGTTTCATGGAGACGCCCGTGGTGGCGATGCAGACGGACGATCAGGTGCGTTCCACGTTGCCGCGACGCTGACGCGACGGCATACGTTCGAAACGGTCCCTCACGACGGCCAGGACGCGGGCCGCCGCGGAACCGACTTGGTTCGTGACGACCTGCGCCCCGCATCATCCCGTCATCGGGCTGTCTCGGCCATGCCTCCGGCGGAGAACCGCAGGGATCGCGGCGCTTGCGATCCTCCCTCAGACAGATGCCTTGCGCGCCATGGCGAGGTCGGCCAGCGCCCCGATCCGCATGTTGCGGGCCGGGGCATCGATCATGAAGCGCTCGGCGATCTCGCCGATCACCACATCGGGCCGGACCTCGGCCAGATAGTCCCAGTCCATGCTCGTCGACCACAGGAAATGGACCTCGCGAAACCTGTCGGCGAGGAATGGCGTCAGCGTCGCCACCGGGCTCATGGCGCTGTGCTGCGCATAGGAATCGCCGAAGATCACGATCCGGCGCGGATCGGCCTCGGGGTCGTCGTTGCGGAAGACCGCATGGGCGCCGATATGCGCGTCCATCGGCCGGCCGGCGGCCTCGAAATGGCTCAGCAGGCCGTTGGCGTGGATGCGCCGCGCCGCACTCTCGAACCGGCAGTTCTCGACCGTCTCCACCGGCATCGGCGTGAGCTTGGTCGCGAGATCCCCGGAATACGAGAACGTCTCCTGCAGCCGCCGGGCGGCGATGTCGTCGCGGGGCGCGACGTCGAGGCGGGCGAGGATCGTGCGGTAGGCGAGATCGCAGCCCGCAAAGGTCCAGTGCGTGTCGGTGCGCCGGTAGAGCGGAACCTCCCAGCGCGCCGCCCGCATCGGGCCGACGAGATCGACCAGCGCCTTCGCGCCCGCCGAACCGCGCAGCCAGCGCCGGAGCCGCAGCGCCGGAGCCCGCTCCGGGTCGAAGGCGAGGCCATCGACGGCGTCGTGGTAGATCGTGAGCTTCTCCGGCGCGACGACGTGGAGATAGGCCGCCCCGAACCGCGCGCTCCGCCGCACCCGCTCGGCGAGATGACTCCGCCACCGCCACAGCGTCCGTCGCGAGAAGCCCGGCCTGCCGAACTGGTCGAGGACGCGGTTGCGGCCGCCGGTGAGGAAGAGCCAGCCGTCGCGCCCGACATGCACCTCGGCAGCAGAGGAGGAGGGCGTGGCGGCGTCCTGCTGTCGGGTGGCGAGCATCGGCTCCGTCGCGTGTCTCTCACGAAACGCCCGGTCATCGGGCGTGATCCCACGACTGCAACGGTGACGCGAGAGTTTCGTGGGAAGCACTTAGCCGCGGGCGCGCATCGAGGCCAAGCGCCCGTGCCGAGGGCGATGCACGCCGCGGTTTTCGAAGGGACGGGCGTCAGAACGACGCCCTGACCCCGCCGAACACGCTGCGGCCGTTGCCCGGATAGAACGCCACCGGGCCGCCGGCGACCGTCGCCGCATTGGTCACCACCGAGATGTCGGAGACGTAGCGGGCGTCGGCGAGGTTGCGGGCGTCGAGGAACAGCGAGATGCCGTTGGCGAAGTCGATGCCCGTCCGCACGTTGAACAGCGCGTAGCCCGGCACCTTCAGCGAATTGGCATGGTCGGCGAAGGCACCCTGCGGCACCCAGTCGATCGAGGGCGCGAGGTAGAAGCCGCCCGGCTGCGTGTAGGTCACGATCGTGCGCAGCACGTCCTGCGGGATGCCGGCGATCCTGTTGTTGCCGAAGGTCGGGTCGTTCACGAAACGGAAGTCGTTATGCGTCCAGACCTGGGCGACGTTGAGCGTATCGCCGAGGCCGGTGAGGTCGCGCAGCACCTCCACGGAGACCGCCGCCTCGACGCCCTGGTGGACCGTGCGCGGCGCGTTGAAGGTCGCCGCCGGGATGTTCAGGCCGGGATTGATCGCGAAGTTGATCAGCTCGTCCCGGATGTCGGCCCGGTACAGCGTCACGTCCCAGGTCAGGCGGTCGATGCGCCCGCGCGTGCCCGCCTCGTAGGTCCAGGCGCGCTGGGCCTGGAGCGGTACGAAGGTGACGCCGAGGGTGTTCATCTGGGCGAGGTCCGAGAAGTCGGGCACGTCGCGCGAGCGGGTGACGTCGCCGAAGACCTGGATGTCCGGCAGCGGCTGCCAGAGCAGGCCGACCTTCGGGTTGACGCCCTCGTAGGTCACGTTGCCGAAGCGGGCGGCCGGGCTCGCCGGCAGGCCGCCCTTGTTCGAGAAGGTGCGGTTCGAGGAGAACGCCTTCAGCCCCGTCATCAGCGCCACGTCGGGCAGGAACCAGAAGCGGTTCTCGCCATAGGCCTCGTAGTTCGAGGCGCTCTGGAGGGCGTTGACGGTCTGGGCCCCGCTGCGGCCGGCGATGTTCACGAACTGGTTCGCCTGATTCACCCCGGCAAACGCCCGCAAGCCCAGGATCGTGTCGTTGCGAAAGCCGGCGACATCGAAGGTTCCGGACCAGTGCGGCGAGATCCCGTAGGTCAGGCCGTCCTGGTCGATCACCTGGAAGATCGGGTGGTAGAGGTTCTTGTGGATCACCCAGGAATCGACGTCGAGGCGGCCGACGTCGAGTTCGAACGCGGTGCGGTTGGCGAGCCGCTCGGTCTGGACCTTGCGCGATTGGTTGCCGGTGATGGCGCTGGGGTTGGCGAGCCGCGGGTTGTTCAGCGCGTCGGACAGGCTCAGCGTGCCCGGCAGCTTCTGGTCGGTGAGGTAGATTCCCGCGTAGAACCGCGTCTCGATACCGGGGGCGATCTTGTAGCCGACATTGGCATTGAAGTTCTGTGTGCGCTGGGTTTCGTGGCTCCGGTAGCCGTCGGAATTGGTGATCGTCGCGTTGATGAGCGCGTCGACCGGCCCTTCGATCCGCGACATCTGCACGTTCTCGCGGATCGTGCCGAAGCTGCCGCCGTCCACGCGAAAAATGTTCGGCGCGAAGGCGGTGTAGGCGGTAGGCGTCACGAAGTTGACGGCGCCGCCGAGGGTGGTCGCGCCGAAGGTGAGCGCGTTGCCGCCCTTGTAGACCTCGGCCGAGCGCAAGGAGAGCGGATCGACCTGGTAGAAGTCGCCGCTGCCGTCGGCGAAGTTCAGCGGGATGCCGTCCTGCAGGAGCTCGATGCCGCGCAGGTGGAAGCCGCGCGCGATGCCCGATCCACGGATCGAGAGGCGCAACTCCTGTCCGTAGCGCTCCTGCACGAACACCCCGGGGGTATCCTTGAGGACGTCGCGCAGCGTGTTGGCGTAGCTGTTCTTGAACGCATCCGCATCGACGAAGGCGACGGAGCCGACGGTGGAATTCACCGCCCTACGCTGCTCGGCGACGCTCGGAACCGTGAGAGAGCCGCCCCCCGCCGGGCCACCGCCCTCGACGCTGAGTTCGGCAAGGGTGGTGGAGGTCTCGGTGGTGGCGGTCTCGGTGGCGGGCACCGCGAGGGCGGCGGGCGAGGTCAGCAGGCAGCAGGCGAGCGCGCAGGCTCCGCCAGAACGGGAGAAGGGCATGGCTGGCTCCACGCCCGCGCCGCGCCCGCCACGAAAGGCGAGGGGCTGCGGGTCGTCGACAGAGGGATGGGGCGGGGCCGTCGCGCCCGGCCGGCGGCCGGGCGCAGGGAAACGGTCAGTGCTGGTGCTCGGCCGCAGCCGAGGCCGCGCCCTGCATACCGGGACCCTGGGCAGCAGGACCCTGCGCGCCGATCGGTGCGACCGTGAAGCTCACCGGCACC
Source organism: Methylobacterium sp. WL9 (assembly GCF_008040035.1). Classification (NCBI taxonomy): domain Bacteria; kingdom Pseudomonadati; phylum Pseudomonadota; class Alphaproteobacteria; order Hyphomicrobiales; family Methylobacteriaceae; genus Methylobacterium; species Methylobacterium sp. WL9. The sequence goes on along the minus strand of NZ_VRVE01000115.1, from coordinate 1,106 downwards.
TTGCCGGCCCGCTCGAATTCGAGCGTGCCCTGCACCGTCTCGCCGGCCTTGAGGCCGTCGTGCAGGTCGAGGAACATCAGGTGCAGGCCGCCGGGCTTGAGCGCGACGTTGCCGCCGGCCGGAACCGCAAGGCCGCCCTCGACGGGCGCCATCTTCATCACGCCGCCCTCGGTCGACATCGAATGGATCTCGCCCCGTCCCGCCTGAGGAATCGATGCGCCGATCAGCCGGTCGGGCTGGGCTCCGGCATTGCTCACGGAGACGTAGCCGCCGGCCACCTTGGCGCCGCCGGGGGTGGCGCGCAGCCACGGCGTCTCGATCGTGAGATCGCCCGCCTTGATCGGAGCCGGCGCGTCGCCCTTCGAACCGACCTTCTCAATCGCCTTGGCGGCGATGATCCTGACGCCCGGCGCAGGGGTCTTGAGATCGTGCGGATCCTGGCCCGCCTGCGGGATCTGCGTCCAGGCGATCCCGCCCTTGTCGGCCCCGCCGGCGCATTCCTGCTCGACGGGAAAGTAGACGGTGGCGCCCGGCGAAAATTCGTCGGTGATGCGGGCAAAGAAGGTGAACTCGTCGACCTCGTCGTCGCCGAGGCTGCCGCCGCTCCAGGTGATCGCGGTGACGCCCTCCGAGACCTTGCCGTGGAAGGACTGGTAGGCCTTGGCGTAGCTGCCCTTGGTGGTGCCGAGCTGCCAGCCGGGCTTCGGCATCGGCTTGGCGCCGATCACGCCCTCGGGGATCGTCACCGTGACGCGGGTCGTAGCCGCCCCCTCGCAGCCGTGCATGATCTGCACGACCCCGCGATAGGCTGCGTTCGGGCTGGCTTCCTTGCGCTCCAGCACGGCGTGGGCGCTTGCGGCGGAAGCGAAGGCGATGGGGAAGGCGGCGAGGAGGGCGGCCCGATAAAAGCGGTTCGACATGATGGAAAAATCCGGCGTCTGAAGGATCTGGAGCACGAAGGCGGTGCGATCGGTTCAGGCGGCGGGAGGCGCTCGGGCGCTGGCGAGGGTGAAGGGGGGCGCGCGGGCGGAGGCGAAGCCCTCCATCCGCCAGATCACGCGGACGACGCGCCGCGCCGGCCAGACGATCGACGTCATGGCGGAGAG
>NZ_VRVE01000114.1:0-10465 GCF_008040035.1 Methylobacterium sp. WL9 | reverse complement strand
CGCCGCGACGGCGCGGGCGGCCGCGGCGAAGGGCGTGGCGGTCAGCGAGCACGTGGTCGATCTCGCCGACCCTCAGGCCATCCTCGCCCTGCCCGAGGCCGTGAACGGCCGCCACGGCGCGCTGCACGTGCTCGTCAACAATGCCGGCGTGGCCCTCGGCGGACGCTTCGCGGAGGTCGACCTCGCCGACGTCGCCTGGCTGATGGACATCAACCTGCACGCGGTGATGCGCATGACCCACGCCTTCCTGCCGATGCTGAATGCGGCGGGGCCGGCCCAGATCGTCAACCTGTCGAGCATCTACGGCATCGTCGCCCCGGCGGGCCAGGCGGCCTACAGCGCCAGCAAGTTCGCGGTGCGCGGCTTCACCGAAGCGCTTCGCCACGAATATGCGGGCACGCCGCTGGGCGTCACGCTGGTCCATCCCGGCGGCGTCGCAACGGGAATCGCCCGCAGCGCCCGCACGCCCCGGGCCGGCGACGCCACGCTGATCGCCGCCGGGGTCGCTGCGCTCGAACGCAAGCTGACGATGAAGCCGGAAGAGGCGGCCCGGATCATCCTCGCCGGCATCGAAGCCCGCGCCCCGCGCGTCATCGTCGGCGCGGATGCCCGCCGCGTGGCCCTGATTCAGCGCCTGATGCCGGTGCGGTACTGGTCGCTGCTCCGGCGCGCGATCGAGGGCTGATCGACGGACATGGCGAGCCTGCGCGCCCATCTCTTCGACCTCGTGGTGCGCTTCAGCGTGAAGCGCCGGCTCGGGCACGCCCCCGATATCGCCCGCATTCGCGAAGTCTTCGATCAGAACCGCCTCAAACCTTCCCCCAGCGCCGTCTTCGACCCCGGCCAGCTCGGCGGCATCCCGGGCGAATGGGTGCGACCGCGAAAACGCCCCGAGACCGCGCGCCCGCGCCTGCTCTACCTGCACGGCGGCGGCTTCGTCGGCGGCTCGCCGCTGACCCACCGCACGATCACGGCCGCCTTCGCCCGCGCGAATTTCTGCGTGTTCGCGCCGGAGTATCGGCTGGCCCCGGAGCATCCGTTCCCGGCCGCACTCGACGATGTCGCCGCCGCCTGGACGGCGTTTTCGCAAGGCGGCCCGGCCGTGGTGGCCGGCGACTCGGCGGGCGGCAACCTGGCGCTCGCCCTGGTCGTCGAGGCGCGCCGCCGCGGCCTGACGCCGCCGGCCGCCGTCGCCTTGTTCTCGCCGGCCTGCGACTTCCTCAGCCGGGGCGCCTCGTTCCGGACGAACATCCGGCGGGACGCGATGTTTCGGCCGGATTGCCTGGCGAACCTCGTGCCGGCCTATCTCGGCGATGCCGATCCGCTCGATCCGCGCATCTCGCCGGTGGAGGCCGACTTCGCCGGGTTCCCGCCCCTGCTCCTGCACGCCGCCGAGCGCGAGCTGATGCGCGACGATTGCGTGGCCCTGGCCGAGACGGCGCGGGCAGCCGGCGTGCGGGTCGAGCTCGCCCTCTGGCCGGTGGTGCCGCATGCCTGGCAGCTCGCGGACAACTACGTGCCGGAGGCGCGCCGCTCCATCGAGGCCGCCGCCGCCTTCCTGCACCGGGAACTCGCAGGCGCGACGGCGGAGGCGGCACGCGAGCCCGTCCCGTGAGTGACCTGCCTGAGGACCGTTTCGGCGATGCCGTCATATCGATATGCGTCGATCCCGACCGATGGTCGCGATCGACGCGTCCGGCGGACGCCCGCCGCCGCGCAGTCGCGCGGGCGAAAGGCGATCGAGCCGGGCTCATCGCCATTCGGTATAGGCGCCGACAGTGACGAAGACCGGGAAACGGGCCTGCGCGCTTTGACCGCCCTCCCCGCCCTGCGCCCGCCCTATCTCCTCCGGTCGAGACGCCGAACGCGGTAAGGAGACCATCATGCCCCTGTCCCGACGCTCGCTCATCGCAGGCGCCGCCGGCGCCGGCCTGCTGCCCCTGGTGCGGTCTCCCGCGCATGCCGCCCAGACGGAGACGGATCTGCTGATGCGAAAAATTCCCTCGTCCGGAGAGGGGCTTCCGGCGATCGGCATCGGCACCTCGCGCCGCTACGAGGTCGAGCCGACGCCGGACAAGATCGCGCCCCTGCGCGAGGCGGTTGAGCGTTTCGTGGCTCTCGGCGGGCGGGTGATCGACACCGCGCCGAGCTACGGCACCGCCGAGGACGTGCTGGGTCAGATCCTGCCCCAGGGGGGACTTCGCGAAAAAGTGTTCCTGGCGAGCAAGGTCTCGGAACGCGGCAGGGAAGCCGGCCTCGCCCAGATCGAACGCTCCTTCCAGCGTATGAAAACTAGCACGATCGACCTGATCGCGGTCCACAACCTCGTCGATACCGACACCAACCTCGCGACCCTGCGCGACCTCAAACAAAAGGGCCGCATCCGCTACGTCGGCGTCACGGTCTGGCTCGACAGCCAGTTCCCGGACCTGGAAGCCGTGATGAAGCGCGAGGCCCTGGACTTCGTGCAGGTCAACTACGCCATCGACAGCCGGCGCGCCACCGAGCGTATCCTGCCGCTGGCAAAGGATCGCGGCATGGCCGTGATGGTCAACGTGCCCTTCGGCCGCGACCGGCTGTTCGGCGCGGTGAAGGGCAAGCCGATCCCCGACTGGGCCGCCGCCTTCGGCTGCGCGAACTGGGCGCAGTTCTTCCTGAAATACGTGCTGGCGAACGAAGCCGTGACCTGCCCGATCCCCGGCATGGCCAAGGCCGCCTACGTCGAAGAGAACGTCGGCGCCGCCAAGGGCGGTCTGCCCGACGCCGGCGAACGCAAGAAAATGGAGGCCTTCATCGATGCGGTTTGAGTTCTTTCGTGTTCGTTCGTGGTTTCTCGCCCTCGCTGTGCTGACGGGTTGCCTCGCGCAGCCTGCCCTCGCCCAATCTGAGACGCCCGCCAAGAAAATCGGGATCATCGGAGCCGGCAATATCGGCAGCACGTTCGGGACGTTCTGGGTCAAGGCCGGCTACGACGTGCTGTTCGCCTCGCGCCACCCCGAGGAACTGAAGCCCCTCGTCGAAAAGCTCGGTCCGAAGGCGCATCTCGGTACGCCGGCCGAGGCGTTGACGTACGCCGACGCCGTGTTCCTCGCGGTGCCCTACAAGGCCTATCCCGAATTCGGGAAGGAACACGCGGCCGCGCTCAAGGGCAAGATCGTGATCGATGCCGGCAACGCCACGGCCGCGCGCGACGGCGAATTGCGGGCCGAGGTCGACCAGAACGGCATCGGCGTCACATCCCAAAAATACCTGCCCGAAGCCCGCATCGCGCGCGCGTTCAACGCGGCGAACTTCAAGGTCTTCGAGAAGAACACGGGCCGTCCCGCGCCGCGCATGGCGATCCCGATCGCCGGCGACGACCCGAAGGCGGTCGAGACGGCGCGCACGCTCGTCTCGGACGCCGGCTTCGACCCGGTGGTCGTGGGTGCACTCGATGCCGCGAAAAAATTCCAGATGGGCCAGCCCGGCTTCGGACTGGAACTCACCGCGCCTGAGCTGAAGGAAAAGCTCGGGGTCGCGCCTTGAGCGACGGCGCGGCGACGCGCCCTCCCCTGCTGGCCCGCCTCGTCGACCTGAGGGCCGGCGAAGGCCCGGCCCTCGTCTGGTCCTGGGCCTACATCTTCGCGATCCTGGCGAGCTACTACATGCTGCGCCCGATCCGCGACCAGATGGGCATCGCCGGCGGCCTCGAGAACCTGCCCTGGCTGTTCCTGGCCACGCTCCTCGGCATGCTGGCGCTCAACCTGCCCTTCGCCTGGCTGGTGAAGCGCCTGCCGCGCGCCCGCTTCGTGCCCCTGACCTACCGCTTCTTTGCCGGCAATATTATTTTGTTCGCCGTGGCAATCTATTGCGCGGGACCCGACGGCGCGGTCTGGGTCGGACGCGTCTTCTTCGTCTGGCTGTCGATCTTCAACCTGTTCGTGGTCTCGATCTTCTGGGCCACCATCGTCGACGTGTTCTCCACCGAACAGGGCAAGCGGCTGTTCGGCTTCATCGCCGCCGGTGCGACGCTCGGCGCGATCAGCGGCTCGGCGGTGACGGCGACGCTGGCGAGCCACGTCCCGACCTGGGCGCTGCTGATCGCCGCCGCCCTGCTCTTGGAAGTCGCCGTCTTTGCCATGCGCGGGCTGGCGCGATTGTCCGAGCGCCTTCACGAGGTCCCGAGCGCGCGCGCCGTCGAAACCATCGGCGGCAGCACATTTGCCGGCATCCGGCGGACCTTCGCGTCGCCCTACCTCCTCAACATCGCGCTGTTCCTGCTGCTGTTCTCGATCACCTCGACCTTCCTGTATTTCGAGCAGGCCGGCATCGCCAAGCGCAGCTTTCCCGACCGCGCGGCGCAGACGGCGTTCTTCGCCAGCGTCGACCTCGCCGTGAACCTGCTGACGCTGGGCGTGCAGCTCTTCCTCACCGGCCGCATCACCAAGGCGATCGGCGTCGGGCCGACCCTGGCGCTGCTGCCGGCGGCGAGTGTTCTGGGTTTTGCCGCGCTCGCGGTCTCGCCGAGCCTTTTCGCGATCGTGGGCTTCCAGGTGCTGCGGCGGGCCGGCAACTTCGCCATCGCCCGGCCGGTGCGCGAGGTACTGTTCACGGTCGTGCCGCGGGAGGACCGCTACAAGGCCAAGGCCTTCATCGACACCGTGGTCTACCGTACCGGCGACCAGATCGGCGCCTGGTCCTTCGCCGGACTCGGCGCGCTCGGGCTGTCCGGCGCGGTGGCGATCGTGGCGGTGCCGCTCTCGCTCGCCTGGTTGCTCAACAGCCTCTGGCTCGGCCGGGCGCAGGTGCGGCGGCAGGCCGAGGCCGAGGGCGATCCCCTCAGCGCGCCGCCCGCCGGAACGGATACAGGAACTGCCGCCAGTAGCCGCGCGGCACCGGGTGGCCCTTGATGCCGTAGCCCTTGGGCCAGCGGCCCTCGGGCATGTGGTGGGTGCCGAACAGCCGGTCGATCATCGGAAAATGGATCGCGAAGTTGACGTCGATCGCCTCGCGCTCCTCGCCGTGATGCCAGTGGTGGAAGCGCGGCACCACCACGAGCTTTTCGAGCAGGCCGAAGCTGCCGGCGATGTTGGCGTGAATGAAGGACGAGTAGACGTAGACGATCAGGATGTAGGCCTGGATCGCCGATTCCGAAAAGCCCAGCACGAACATCGGCGTGGCGGTGAGCCCGCGCAGCACCACGATCTCGACGAAGTGCATCCGGGCCCCGGCGATCCAGTCGAGGGACTTCGCCGAGTGATGCACTGCATGGAAGCGCCAGAGCGCCGGGATGCGGTGGAACATCCGGTGGACCCAGTACTGCACGAAGTCCGTGAACAGCATGATCAGGGCGAGCTGCACCAGCCAGGGCAGGCCGCCGAAGAAGGCCTGGATCGTCCCGAGATCGGTATGGCCGCTGACCAAACGCGAGGGCGCCAGCGTCAGGAAGGTCAGCACCTGCACCAGCAGCGACGAGACGAAGTAGTAGAACAGATCCTCGCGCCATTCCTCGCGCAGCAGCACCTGGGCGCGGTTGCGCGGAAACAGCCGTTCGAGGGGCACGAACAGGAAGCCCATGAACAGCACGTTGAGCACGAAGAAATCGAGCCCGAGGAAGGCGCCTTCGAGCTTGAGCGAGGCATGGGTCGGCAGGCTGCCGACGAACGAGGTCAGGAGCGTCGCGGCCATCGCCGTGAAGCCCAGCGTCTTGTCGGGGCGTAAAGCCAGGCTGAGTGCCGAGAGGACGTAGGCGGTGATCAGGACGAGGTAGAGGACGGGGCGAAAGAACGCGCTCTCGCGCACCATCGCCAGTTCCGGTGTGGTGAGCAGGTCCGGATTGCGCAGGGCCACCACCATCAGGAAGGCGACGACGGCGCAGAGCAGGGCCGCCGAGCCCGAGAGCCAGCCCGAGCCGAAGGGACGCTCCAGGCGCGGGCGCTCGAGTTCGGCCGCGAGATTCGCCAGATAGGTCTTCAGCATCGCGCCCTCCCCCGGCCCGGATCGTCGGGCCTCCTCGGTCCGAAAACTTCGGTCGTGCTGTCTTCGCGTCAGAGTTGGGCGGTTCGGCGGCGCGGCGAGACCGGGGCGATCACCCTGCTATCCGACATGCAGCGCGAGCCGGGTCGTCGGTGCGCTCGACCCGGTGGCGCCGGCAGATCGGCGAGGAAATTGCCGGCGAAAAGGTTCAGCGGCGGCCGAACAGGCGTTCGATGTCGGAGAGCTTCAGCGTCACGAAGGTCGGGCGGCCGTGGTTGCACTGGCCGGAATTCTCGGTGCTCTCCATCTCGCGCAGCAGCGCGTTCATCTCCTCCGCGCGGAGCCGTCGCCCGGCCCGGATCGAGCCGTGGCAGCTCATCCGCGACAGGATGGCGTCGAGCCGCCGGCTGAGCGGGTCGCCCGCTCCGATGGGACCGCCCTCCTCCACGCCGCTCGATTCCAGCGCGTCGAGGACGTCGAGGACGAGGTTCCTGACCGAGCCGCCGCTGAGCGCGGCGGGAACCGCCCGCACCAGCACCGCGCCCGGTCCGAACGCCTCCAGCGACAGGCCGAGCCGTTCCAGATCCTCGGCCGCCGCGATCAGCCGGTCGGCCTCGGCCGGCGCCATCTCGACGACGTCGGGGATGAGGAGCCCCTGACGGCCGATGCCGCCCTCGGCGCGTTCGCGCTTCAACCGCTCGTAGACGAGGCGCTCATGCGCCGCATGCTGGTCGACGATGACGATGCCGTCCGCGGTCTGCGCGACGATGTAGGTCTCGTGGAGCTGGGCGCGAGCGGCGCCGAGCGGGTGGTCGACCACCTGCTCCGGCAGCTCGGCGCTCTCGCGAAAATCGGCGCCGGGCGGGGCGAACTCGGCGGAAAACAGCGCCTGCGGGGCGTCCGAAAAACCGCCCGGGCCGCGATCCGGCGCGCGGTAGCCGGGTGGCGCGGCGAAGGAGGGCGTTGCGAGGCGGTGATGGCCGGCTCCGGCCGGCCGTGGGAAGGCGGAACCACCGGAATGCACCGAAAAGCCCCCTGCCCCGCCCGGCCGCAGGGCATCGAGCGTGCGCGCCGCGCCGGTGGTGGCGGAGCGGGCGCCGACCCGGCGCAGGCTCTCGTGGATCGCGCTGACGACGAGGGCGCGCACCAGCCCGGGATCGCGGAAGCGCACCTCCGTCTTGGCCGGGTGCACGTTGACGTCGACGAGGTCCGGCGCGCAGACCAGCGCCAGCGCCAGAACCGGGTGCCGGTCGGAGCTCAGGGTGTCGGCATAGGCTCCGCGCACCGCGCCGAGCAGCAGCCGGTCGCGCACCGGACGGCCGTTGACGCTGAAATGGATGTGGCTCGCCGCGCCCCGGTGGAAGGTCGGCAGGCCGATATGGCCGTCGAGGGCAAAGCCTTCGCGGGCCATGGACAGCGGCACGGCGTTCGGCGGGAAATCCGCCCCGAGCACCGCGCCGAGCCGGCGCAGGAAGGCGGCCGGCCCCGGCTCGCTCTCGGCGGGAAACACGACCGGGCTGCCGCTTTCGGTGCGCAGGGTGAAGCGGATCCCGGGCTGCGCCACGGCCAGCCGCCGCAGGATCTCGGAGATCGCCGCGGTCTCGGCCCGGTCGGATTTCAGGAATTTGAGCCGTGCAGGGGTCGCCGAGAACAGGTCGGTCACCTCGATGCGGGTGCCGCGCGGACCCGAGGCCGGGCGCAGGGGCGCCTTGATCCCGGCATCGACCACGAGGTGGGCGCCCGCGCCGTCCTCGGCCCGGCGCGAGGTGATGGCGAGCCGGGCCACCGCGCCGATCGAAGGCAGCGCCTCGCCGCGAAATCCGAGGGAGACGATCCGGCCGAGATCGCCGTCGGGCAGCTTCGAGGTGGCGTGGCGCTCGACAGCGAGGTCGAGATCCTCCGACCCCATGCCGTGGCCGTCGTCGATCACCCGGATCAGGCGGCGCCCGCCGGCCTCGATCGCGACCTCGATGCCGGATGCCCCCGCATCGATGGCGTTCTCGACGAGCTCCTTCACGACCGAGGCCGGCCGCTCGACCACCTCGCCCGCCGCGATGCGGTCGACGAGGATGGAGTCGAGGCGGCGCACCGAGGCGCGGGGAGGCAGGAGATCGAGGGGGGCTGACATGATCGGTACCGATCATAGCCCCTCCCCCGGCGGCCTCAAGGGAGATGGCCGGGACGCGTCCGCGTGCGGCCGTCATACTGACACATCGCCGCCGTCATGCGAGAGGACGGAGCAGCGAGACCCGTCAGGCCCTCACCGGGCGCGAAACGACACCCCGAGAGGCACGCCAGGAATGGCGAAATTCCACTTCGTCGAAGATTACGAGCGCTACGTCCGCCAGCTCATGAAGCGTCATCCCCTCGACGAGGCGATGAGCATCGCCGTCGGCGGACGCTACGACGAGATCGGCCGGACCGAGTGCGCCATCATGCGCCATGCCGGCTTGCGGGACGGGCACCGGCTCGTCGATTTCGGCTGCGGCAGCGGTCGCCTCGCGGTGAGCCTCGCCCGCGAGGTCCGGATCGATTATCTCGGTCTCGACGTGGTCAAGCCGCTCATCGACTACGCCCGCACGCGCTGCCCCGCCGATTACCGGTTCGCGCTCAACACGACGCTGGCGCTGCCGCCGGAGAACGCGTCGGTCGACTATTTCGCGGCGTTCAGCATCTTCACGCATCTCCTGCATACGGAGACCTACATCTACCTCGAGGAGATGCTGCGCTGCCTCAAGCCCGGCGGGATGGTGGTGTGCTCGTTCCTCGAATTCGCCATCGGACCGCACTGGGAGGTGTTCTCGCAGACCGTCGAGCAGCAGCGCATCAGCATGGTGCCGCATCTCAACCAGTTCACCGAGCGCAACCAGATCGCGCTCTGGGCGGAACGGCTCGGCTACGCCTCGGTCGACTTCATCGACGGGACGTCGGCGCCCTGGCCGTCGGGCGAGGTGCTCGGCCAATCCATCGCCCTGCTGCGCAAGGCCTGACGGCCGGCGCCCTCACGACGCGGCCATCGCCTCTTCGTCGTGGCGGCTCTCGCCGAGAAGGTCGGCGAGCTGGGTGCGGGCCCGGCTGACACGGCTCTTCACGGTGCCGACCCGGCAGTTCAGGATCGCGGCGGCCTCCTCGTAGGTGAAGCCCTCGGCGCCGACGAGCAGAAGCGCGTCGCGCTGCGTCGCGGGCAGCCGCTCGAGCTTGCCGTAGAGGCTTTTCAGCGCGATCGCGTCCTCCTGGACGGCGAGGGCCGTCAGGCCGGCGGCATGGATGCCGTCGGCATCCTCGACCTCGCGCTTGCGCTTGCGGATCTCGGAATAGAACAGGTTGCGCTGGATGGTGAACAACCAAGCGATCAGCCGCGTGCCCGGCTCGAAGCGATGGTGGTTCATCCAGGCCTTGAGCATGGTCTCCTGGACGAGGTCGTCGGCCCGGGTCGCGTCGCCCGTCAGCGAGAGCGCGAAGGTGCGTAGCGGCGGCAGCGCCCGCATCAGCCCGTCGCGGAACTCGTCCGTCACCGACTCGCCGCGCGAGGCCAGGGCGTTCTCGAAGGCCGAGAGCAGCCCGGCGAGCCGGGCCGGCATGCCGTCGTCCCGCGGCAGCGCGAAGTAATCCTGCAAGGGAACGCGCAGGTGCTCGCGGATCGTCACGGGGCCGGGAACCCTCACCTGGGGCTCGGCCTCGGGTGAGATCTGCTGGGCGCGGATGGCGGTTGCTGTCACGATCGCGAAAAGCCCTTGCTCTTATGCCACCCTGAAGTGAATGCCCGTAACATTCTGAGCGAAAGATGAACGCGAGCAGGGCGGTTTGGGGCGTTTCGGCATGATTGCCGGGATGTTTCGGCAAATCCGAGACCGGCAGCTCCGGCAGCGCGGCGGCCTATCTCGAAACGGAGCGCGGATGCGTGCGGCCGAGATCGGCCGGCACGGTTTTCGACGGTTCGGCCGCGGCGCGCACCACCGGAGCTCCGCAGGCGGCCATCAGCGCGTGCAGGCCCTCGATCCATTCCTCCGCCTCGGCCAGAGTCGCCACGTCGTCGCGCCGGTAGATCCTGTCCGGCGCCATCGTGGCGACGACGCTGAAGCGTCCGTCGGTCGCGTCGAGGATCTCGTAGGTGACGGTCAGCGGCATGAGCGGTAGGGTCTGGCTCCGGTGCGAGGGAGGGCATCCTGCTCAACAAGAGCAAGGATCGTGCTCCGGCCAACCTATCGCGCGCACGATCGAATTGGAAGCAAACGGCTTTCGCGCGCCTGCAGGGCCGGGCCGACGGCGCCCCGGATCCGACGTTGACCGGCCATTAACTACGTTCGGTTTAGCTCCGTTAACCACGGTTCTCCCGATGGGCCTGCGGCAGGGGCCGCCTGCCTCGAACCGCCCTGCCCTTCAGGCCGACGGAGCGACGTCCACCCGTGACAGGCGAGCGGCCCATCGCAGGAGCGAGGATTCGGCGCGTCGCGGCGCGCCGGCTCACGCTCCTCCTCGCCGGCACGGCCCTGACCGGCCTGCTCGGCGG
>NZ_VRVE01000113.1:0-10590 GCF_008040035.1 Methylobacterium sp. WL9 | reverse complement strand
CGTTGGCCTCGGGCGCGTCGACGGGCGCGGCCCAGGCGTCGGGGTCGGGCTCCTCGGCCGGTTCGGCGATCGGCCAGATCTCGACCGAACCGAGGGCGTCGCCGCGGGCCGAGCCGTGGACGGTGCCGGTGGCTTTGTCGTCGAAGGACAGGCCTTCGTAGTGCTCCGGCAGGGCGAACACCGCGTCCACCGCTCGCAGCACGCCGGCCGCGGAGCGGAACGAGAGGGTGAGGCCGACATCCGCGAAAGGCAGATCGATCGCGCCGGCGGCCTTGCGCCAGTCCCGGCGGGTTTCCTCGAACTGGCGCGGCTCGGCCCCCTGAAAGCTGTAGATCGACTGCTTGGGATCGCCGACCGCGAAGCGGGTGCGCAGGATCTCACGGGACCCCTCGCCCGCCGCGAACTCGGCGGTGATGCGGCGCAGGATCTCCCATTGCTCGGGATTGGTGTCCTGCGCCTCGTCGACGAGCACGTGGTCGATGCCGCGATCGAGCTTGTACAGCACCCAGGTCGCGTCGACCCGGCGCAGCAGGTCGACGGTCTTGTGGATCAGGTCGTCGAAATCGAGCGCGCCGAGCCGCGCCTTCCGGGCCTCGACCCGGCGATGGATCTCTGCGGCGAGCACGAACAGCGCGCGCGTGCGGGCATGGGTCCGCGCCGCCCGCAACCGGTCGAACAGCGGGACGAGCCGCGCCTGCTCCTCGGCGAGCGTCTCCCGCACGTCCTCCGGCACCGCCTTGGTGCCAAAGCTCTTCCGGGGCTCGTCCTTGTCGGTGAAGAAGACCGAACGATAGGCCTCCAGCGCCTCCGGCCGGGCCGCCGCCTCGCCGGTTGCGATCAGTCCGTCCGCAATGCGTTCGTCGGTGACCTTGCCCGTCCGCAGCCGGCCGGCGAGATCCGTGTCGCCGGCAAGGCCGCCCGCGAGGATGCGGTCTTCGACCGTGGCGACGCTCTCGCCCACCGCCAGCCCAAGGGCCCGCGCAAGGTCGGCGAGGCCCGTCTCCAGGGTGCGGCCGGCATCGGCGAAGAAGCCGCGCTTGCGCATCGCGCCGCGCAACGCCTCGCGAAGCGCATCTCCCGCGGCCTCCGGCCCGACCACGTCCAGGGCCATGTGGAGGTCGGGGCGGCTGCCGAGCACGGCATCGGCCAGCACCGAATCGGTCTCGACGGCGAAGGCCTCGCGGGTCTGGTTCTCGTCGAGCACCTCGAAGCGTGCCGGCACGTTGGCCTCGAACGGGAACATGTGCAGTAGCCGCTCGCAGAGCGCGTGCAGCGTCTCGATCTTGAGGCCTCCGGGCGTCTCCACCGCGCGGGCGAACAGCCGGCGCGCGAGGCTCAAGCCCTTCCGCGATGGCCTGTCGCCGGTGAGTTCCACGAGTTCTGAGGTGAGCGCGTCATCGTCGAGCGTCACCCAGCGGCCGAGGCGCTGAAACACGCGGATCGACATGTTGGCCGCCGCCGCCTTGGTGAAGGTGAGGCAGAGGATGCGCCCGGGCGGCGCGCCGTCGAGCAGCAGCCGCAGCACCCGGTCGGTGAGCACCTTGGTCTTGCCGGCGCCCGCGTTGGCCGAGACCCAGGCCGAGACATGGGGGTCTGCGGCCCGGCGCTGGGAGGCCTGCGTCTGCGGGTCGACGACGAAGCGGGCGGTCACCGTGCAGCTTTCCGTCCGGGCGTTCCGAACTCGGGAATCGATCGCTCCTCCGCACATGGTTCGATGGTCTCCACGCGCATAGTCAAGTTGAGCGACTTCAGGACGCCGATGACGGTGCCGAGCTCCGGATTGCCCTTGTCCGACAGAGCCCGGTACAGCGCTTCCCGCGCGAGACCGGTGTCGCGTGCGATCTGTGTCATGCCCCTGGCCCGCGCCACGTCACCGATGGCCGATGCAATCAGCTTCGGGTCGCCATCCTCGAAGGCGGTATTGAGGTAGGCCTGGATCGCGTCCTCATCATCGAGATATTCGGAAGGATCCCAGTCAGTCAGATCGATCGACATCTTTGGCCTGCCTCTTGAGTTCCTGGCCGATGATGTCCGCCAGTGCCTTGGCGGCCTTGATGTTGCGCGGCTGGTCGGCCTTGTCGCCTCCGATCAGAACGGTCGTCCCATCCGCGAAGACTTTATAATACACGCGGTATCCGGGGCCGACATCGATCTTGAGTTCGCTGACACCGTCACCGACAGGGGCCGCGTAACCTGGGTTGCCCATGTCGAGCCGCTTCAGGCGGCCGTTGATGACACCGACCGCCGCCCTGTCGCGAAGCCCCCTGATCCATGCCCTGAACTGATCGGTCTGTTTGAGCATCGTGCTGCCACGCCCGTAACCTGCAAGTTACAGCATGGCGCCGGTGTTGTCATGGGCAGCCTTTGCACCAACCAGCACCTCCCCAGGCGACGTCCGCCGGGCTAGGCTGTCACAAGCGGTGCGAAAATCAAAAAAGGGGTCGCACCACGGCACTTCCATCGCGTCTTCAGCGAGGCCAGCCCCATGAAGGTCGACAAGCACGATCCGTTCGATTTCGCAGCCCGGCGGCATATCGGCCCGAAGCTCTCGGAGATCGCCGAGATGCTGGAGGTGGTGGGCGCCAAAACCCTGCACGCGCTCATCGACGAGACGCTGCCGCCGGACATCCGGCAGGCGGAGTACATCGATTTCGGGCGTTCGCTCACGGAGCGGCGGGCGATCGAGCGGATGCGGGCGACGGCGAACAAGAACCGGCTGCTCGTCTCGCTGATCGGCCAGGGCTACCACGGCACCACGATGCCGCCGGCCATCCAGCGCAACATCTTCGAGAACCCGGCCTGGTACACGGCTTATTCGCCCTACCAGCCGGAGATCAGCCAGGGGCGGCTCGAGGCGCTGATCAACTTCCAGACGCTGGTCTGCGACCTGACTGCCCTCGACGTCGCCAACGCCTCGCTGCTCGACGAGGCCACCGCCGCGGCGGAGGCGATGGGCATGGCCAGGCGCATCGCCACGAACGGCCAGACGACCTTCTTCGTCGACCGGGAATGCCTGCCCCAGACCATCGCGGTGCTGAAGACCCGCGCCGCGCCGTTCGGCTGGCAGATCGAGGTCGGAGACCCGTTTTCGGACTTGGACCCGTCGAAGGTCTTTGGCGCGATCTTCCAGTATCCGGGCGTCTGCGGCGCGATCCACGATTTTTCGGACGCGATCGCGGCGCTCCACGACGCCGGGGCGGTGGCGGTGATGGCGGCCGATCCGCTGGCGCTGACGGTGCTGAAGGCGCCGGGCGAGATGGGCGCCGACATCGCCATCGGCTCGATGCAGCGCTACGGCGTCCCGATGGGCTATGGCGGCCCGCACGCCGCCTACATGGCAACCCGCGACGCGCACAAGCGCGGGCTGCCGGGCCGGCTCGTCGGCGTCTCGGTGGATGCCCGCGGCAACCGCGCCTATCGCTTGGCGCTCCAGACGCGCGAACAGCATATCCGCCGGGAGAAGGCGACCTCGAACATCTGCACCTCCCAGGTGCTGCTGGCCGTGATCGCCTCGATGTACGCGGTCTATCATGGGCCGCTCGGGCTGAAGGCCATCGCGCTCCGCGTCCACCGCGACGCCGTGCGCCTCGCCGAAGGGCTGGAAGCCTTGGGCTTCGACGTTCAGCCAAAAAATTTCTTCGACACGATTGCCGTCGAGGTCGGAGCCTTCCAGGGCGTCATCCTGCGCAGCGCCGTCGAGAACGGCGTGAACCTGCGCAAGATCGGCGCGGACCGCATCGGCATCTCGGTCGACCAGCGCACCCGGCCGGACATCGTCCAGGCGGTGTGGCGGGCGTTCGGGGGACAGGCGCTCGACTACGACGAGGCCTATCCCGAGCAACGGTTGCCCAAGGCGCTGGAGCGGACCTCGGAGTACCTCACGCACCCGATCTTCCACATGAACCGGGCCGAGAGCGAGATGACGCGCTACATGCGCCGTCTCAGCGACCGCGACCTGGCGCTCGACCGGGCGATGATCCCGCTCGGCTCCTGCACGATGAAGCTCAACGCCACCGCCGAGATGCTGCCGATCTCCTGGCCGGAGTTTTCAGAAATCCACCCCTTCGTGCCCGACGACCAGGCGCTCGGTTACAAGGAGCTGATCGACGACCTCAGCCAAAAGCTCTGCGACATCACCGGCTACGACGCGATCTCGATGCAGCCGAACTCGGGGGCGCAGGGCGAATATGCCGGCTTGCTCGCGATCCGGCGCTACCACATCTCGAGGGGCGAGGGGCACCGCACCGTCTGCCTGATCCCCTCCTCGGCCCACGGCACAAACCCGGCCTCGGCACAGATGTGCGGCATGAGCGTCGTGGTGGTCGGCGCCGACGCGCACGGCAACATCGACGTCGACGACTTTTCACGCAAGGCCGAGCAGCACACCGAAAACCTCGCGGCCTGCATGATCACCTATCCCTCGACGCATGGGGTGTTCGAGACCCGCGTGCGCGAGATCTGCGACATCGTCCACGGCCATGGCGGACAGGTCTATCTCGACGGAGCGAACCTGAACGCGCTGGTCGGCCTCGCCCGCCCTGGCGACATCGGGGCCGACGTCAGCCACCTCAACCTGCACAAGACCTTCTGCATTCCCCATGGCGGCGGCGGGCCGGGCATGGGACCGATCGGCGTCAAGGCGCACCTGATTCCCTTCCTGCCGAGCGATCCACGCTCGGGCGAGGAGGGCGCGGTCTCGGCCGCCCCCTTCGGCTCGGCCTCGATCCTCCCGATCTCGTGGAGCTACTGCCTGATGATGGGCGGGCGCGGCCTGACCCAGGCGACACGGGTGGCGATCCTCAACGCCAACTACATCGCCAAGCGGCTCGAGGGCGCCTATCCGATCCTCTATTCGGGCCGGAACGGCCGCGTGGCGCACGAATGCATCGTCGACGTCCGGCCGTTCCAGAAGAGCGCCGGAATCAGCGTCGACGACGTCGCCAAGCGCCTGATCGATGCCGGTTTCCACCCGCCGACCATGAGCTGGCCGGTGGCCGGCACTCTGATGATCGAGCCGACGGAATCCGAGACCAAGGGTGAGATCGACCGGTTCTGCAACGCGATGCTGGCGATCCGCGACGAGATCCGGGCGATCGAGGAGGGGCGGATGGACCGGGCCAACAACCCGCTCAAGCACGCGCCGCACACGGTGCAGGACCTGATCGGCGCCTGGGAGCGGCCCTATTCCCGCGAGGCCGGCTGCTTTCCGGGCGGATCGCTCCGCATGGACAAGTACTGGCCGCCGGTGAACCGAGTCGACAACGCCTATGGCGACCGAAATCTGGTGTGCTCGTGTCCGCCGGTGGAGGCTTATACCGAGGCGGCGGAGTAGGGATCCTGAAACCCTCTCCCCTCTGCGGGAGAGGGTGGCCCGCGGAGCGGGTCGGGAGAGGGGAGCACCGTTTCAGGAGAGGGCGCTCCCCTCTCCCGACCCCTGCTGATGCAAGGGCCACCCTCCCCCGCAGAGGGCGGGAGGGGATTCTTGCTCAATCGTCGAGTTCATCCGCGCTCGGCTTGACCGTCTCCAGGATCCGTTCGGCGACGAGGCCGGAATTCTGGCGGATCGAGGCTTCGATCTTGTCGGCGATGGCCGGGTTGTCGCGCAGGAAGCCCTTGGAGTTCTCGCGGCCCTGGCCGAGGCGCTGGCTGTCGTAGGAGAACCAGGCGCCGGACTTCTCGACGATGCCGGCCTTCACGCCGAGGTCGATCAGCTCGCCGACCTTCGACACGCCCTCGCCGAACATGATGTCGAACTCGACCTGCTTGAAGGGCGGCGCGACCTTGTTCTTGACGACCTTGACGCGGACCTGGTTGCCGATGGCCTCGTCGCGATCCTTCAGGGTCGAGATGCGGCGGATGTCCAGGCGGACCGAGGCGTAGAACTTGAGCGCGTTGCCGCCGGTGGTGGTCTCCGGCGAGCCATACATCACGCCGATCTTCATACGGATCTGGTTGATGAAGATGACCATGCACTTCGAGCGCGAGATCGAGCCGGTGAGCTTGCGCAGGGCCTGGCTCATCAGGCGGGCCTGAAGACCGGGCTGGCTGTCACCCATCTCGCCTTCGATTTCGGCGCGCGGCGTAAGGGCCGCCACCGAATCGATCACGAGCACGTCGATGGCGCCCGAGCGAACGAGGGTGTCGGTGATCTCCAGCGCCTGCTCGCCGGTATCGGGCTGCGAGATCAGCAGGTCGTCGAGCTGGACGCCGAGCTTGCGCGCATAGACCGGGTCGAGGGCGTGCTCGGCATCGACGAAGGCGCAGACGCCACCCGTCTTCTGAGCCTCGGCGATCGTGTGCAGCGCCAGCGTGGTCTTGCCCGAGGATTCCGGCCCGTAGATCTCGATGACGCGGCCGCGGGGCAGGCCGCCGACGCCGAGCGCGATGTCGAGCCCGAGCGACCCGGTGGACACGGTCTCGACCTCCGCGATCTTGTCGTTCTTGCCGAGCCTCATGATCGAGCCCTTGCCGAAGGCACGCTCGATCTGGGACAGCGCGGCGTCGATCGCCTTCGACTTGTCCTTATCCATCGTCGAGGGTTCCACCATCTTCAGCGCGGGCTGGGCCATCAGTCGGGCATCCTTATGCATGGGGCGGACGGTGTTCTCAATGCGGCGCCGCAGCGGATTTCGTACCCTTTTTGTTCTCTTTCGGCAAGATGCCGGCCGGATGAAAGTTCGATATTCGTTCTACAGGAGCGAGCAACCGCTCAGGGCACCGGCACCTGCAGCGGCTTGTTCGTGTCGACCACGTAGACCGACAGGATCTTCAACGTCGTGCTGCCGACGTTGGCGTAGCCGGCATGGGGCACCTCGCGCAGGTTGATGCCGTGCTCGCCCGCCGGCCGGGCCTTGACGTCCTTGCCGGGTGTCTGCGCCGTGCCGCCTTCGAGGACGTAGAAGGCTTCCTCGCCGTTGTGGAAGTGGCGTTGGGAGGTCGCCCCGGGCGGGATCTCGACGAGCTGCATGACGACTTCCTTGCCCGCGACGCCCGAGACCGGCGTGCGGCCGAGTTCGGTCCGTTTCACCTCCTGGGCCGAGGCGCTGCCGGCCGCGAGCACGGCAAGGGTTGCGATCACACGGACGAGACGATGACGGGGCATGAGCGTTCCTCGATTTTCATCGAGGATGGCACGGGTTTGCCGTGCACGAAAACGCCCACCGGAAGCAGGCTTCCAGCAGGCGCAGAAATCGTTTCGACCCGCCGGAGCGGGCAAATCCCAAAAAATCAGTTGGCGCCGAGTACGTGCTTGGCTTCGCGCAGCTGCACGATCTGGCCGTTGAGCTGCTCGCGCTTCTCGAGGTCTTCCGTGGCGTCGCGGGCGAGCTCGGCGGCCTCGATCTCCTTGTCGATCACACCTGCGTTGACCTCCTCGATCGGCGCGGCGCGCTCGGCGAGGACGGTGACAGAGTTCGGGCCGATATCGGCGAAGCCGCCCTGGACGTAGATGCGCTTGCCGCTGCCGGCCTTCTCGGTGACCGTGATCACCCCGACCTTGAGGGTGGTCAGCACGGGCGCGTGGCCCGGCAGCACGGTCATCTCGCCCTCGGTGCCGGGGATCTGAACGGCCTCGACCTCGCCGGAATACAGCGTCCGCTCGGGGCCGACGAAATCGAAGTGGAAGGTGGCCATAGCGCGTCCGTCAGTTCATTTGCTGTTGCAAGACGTTATCGGAAAACCGGTTCCCACTTTTCCGCGTCATGCACCGATGAGTGTGTCAGCGCCGGCCGCGGTCGGCGACGAAACCGGCCCCGAAGCCGACGACCGCGCCGATGAGGGCGAACAGGCCGACATGCTGGAGCTGGCCGGTGGTCAACTCGCCGCCGCGGGCGCCCGCGACGGAATCCTTGTCCTGGACCTCGAGGCTGAGAGGTCCGATCTTGATCTCGGCGGCCTGGGGCCGGGTCAGGTAGCCGGCAAGGCCGCCGACCACGAGTCCGACCATCAGAAGGACGATCTTGGCGTTCATACCGGTGTGCTTTCAGGCGTCGAGTCTGGAAATCCGACGCCGAAAGCGCCCCGAGACCGGCAAAAAGTTATGCGGCGTCCTTGGCCAGCTTCTTGGCCTTTTCCTTGGCGTCCTCGATCGTGCCGACCATGTAGAACGCGGCCTCCGGCAGGTCGTCGTAGTCGCCGTTCACGAGGCCCTTGAAGCCCTTGATGGTGTCTTCCAGCGGCACCTGGATGCCCGGCGAGCCGGTGAACACCTCGGCGACCGAGAAGGGCTGCGAGAAGAAGCGCTCGATCTTGCGGGCGCGGGCCACGGTCAGCTTGTCCTCTTCCGAGAGCTCGTCCATGCCCAGGATCGCGATGATGTCCTGGAGCGCCTTGTAGCGCTGCAGCGTCTGCTGAACGCGGCGGGCGACGTCGTAATGCTCCTCGCCGAGGATGGCGGGGGAGAGCATGCGCGAGGTCGAGTCGAGCGGGTCCACCGCCGGGTAGATGCCCTTCTCGGCGATCGAGCGCGACAGCGTCGTGGTTGCGTCCAGGTGGGCGAAGGAGGCGGCGGGCGCCGGGTCGGTCAAGTCGTCGGCCGGCACGTAGATGGCCTGAACCGAGGTGATCGAGCCCTTGGTGGTGGTGGTGATGCGCTCCTGCAGAGCGCCCATGTCGGTCGACAGGGTCGGCTGGTAGCCCACGGCCGAGGGGATGCGGCCGAGAAGCGCCGAGACCTCGGAGCCGGCCTGCGTGAAGCGGAAGATGTTGTCGACGAAGAACAGCACGTCCTGGCCCTGATCGCGGAAATCCTCGGCGATCGTCAGGCCGGTCAGCGCAACGCGCGAGCGGGCGCCGGGGGACTCGTTCATCTGGCCGTAGACCAGTGCGCATTTGGAGCCCTCGGCCGAGCCGCCGTTCTCCTTCGGGTCCTTGTTGACCTTGGACTCGATCATCTCGTGGTAGAGATCGTTGCCCTCGCGGGTACGCTCGCCGACGCCGGCGAAGACCGAGTAGCCGGAGTGCACCTTCGCGATGTTGTTGATCAGCTCCATGATCAGCACGGTCTTGCCGACGCCGGCGCCGCCGAACAGGCCGATCTTTCCGCCCTTGGCGTAGGGGGCGAGCAGATCGACGACCTTGATGCCGGTGACGAGGATCTGCGACTCGGTCGACTGTTCGGTATAGGCCGGGGCCGGCTGGTGGATGGCGCGCAGCGTGTCCGAGTGGATCGGGCCGGCCTCGTCGATCGGCTCGCCGATGACGTTCATGATGCGGCCGAGCGTGTTGTGGCCGACCGGCACCCTGATCGGCGCGCCGGTGTCGGAGACCTCCTGGCCGCGCACGAGGCCTTCCGAGGTGTCCATCGCCACGCAGCGGACGGTGCTCTCGCCGAGCTGCTGGGCAACTTCGAGGACGAGGCGGTTGCCCTGGTTGGTGGTCTCGAGCGCGTTCAGGATCTCCGGCAGGTGGCCGTCGAACTGCACGTCGATCACCGGACCGATGACCTGGGTGATGCGGCCCTTGGAGGTGTTGGCGGGGGAAGCGGTGTTCGCCATGGAGAGCGTGTCCTTCAGATGATCTGTTGCGTCGCGCTCCCTGGCGACGAACCGGCATCCGGCCCGTCGGAGAGCGCCCTGTGGGTCAGAGCGCTTCCGCGCCCGAAATGATCTCGATGAGTTCCTTGGTGATCATGGCCTGACGCGTGCGGTTGTAGATCTGCGTCTGCTTCTTGATCATCTCGCCCGCGTTGCGCGTGGCGGAATCCATGGCGCTCATGCGCGAGCCCTGCTCGGAGGCGGCGTTCTCGAGGAGCGCCTTGTAGATCTGCACCGTGAGGTTCTTCGGCAGCAGCGTCGTGAGGATCGCCTCCTCGCTCGGCTCGAACTCCATGGCGGCATCCGCGGAGGCGCCGGTCGTGGTCTTGCCGTCGGTGCTCGGCAGCTCGGCCGGGATCAGCTTCTGCGCCGTCGGCACCTGCGAGATCACCGACTTGAACTGCGAATAGAACAGGGTCGCCACGTCGAACTCGCCGGCATCGAAGCGGGCGAGGATCTTGTCCGCGATCTCGCTGGCGAAGGCGTAGTCCACCGGCTTGGTGCCGCGGATGTCGATGTTCTCGACGATCTCCGCCCGGAACTGCCGGCGGAGCATGTCGTAGCCCTTCTTGCCGACGGTGAAGATCTTGACCGTCTTGCCTTCGCTCGCGAGCTTGCGGGCGTGCCGGGCGGCGAGGCGCGCGATCGACGAGTTGAAGGCGCCGCACAGGCCGCGATCGGCCGTGCAGACCACGAGCAGGTGGGTCTTGTCGTCACCCGTGCCGGAGAGCAGCTTCGGGGCGCCGACGCCGCCGACGAGGTTCGCGGCGAGGTTGCCGAGCGTCGCGGACATCTTTTCCGCGTAGGGCCGGCCGCTCTCGGCGGCGTTCTGGGCGCGTCGCAACTTGGCGGCGGCGACCATCTGCATGGCCTTGGTGATCTTCTGCGTCGACTTCACCGAAGTGATGCGATTCCGCAGATCCTTCAAACTCGGCATCGAGGAATATCCAGACCGGTTCCGAGAGCCCTCTCCTCCCCCTTGTGGGGAGGAGCCGGAGGTGGGGGTGGTTCAGGATGGGGCGTGGTGGTGCCGTCTGCGCCACCCCCACCCCGACCC
>NZ_VRVE01000112.1:0-10834 GCF_008040035.1 Methylobacterium sp. WL9 | reverse complement strand
GGCGCGGCCGGCACCACCAGTGTCAGCGGTCCCGGCCAAAAGGCCTTTGCCAGCGCCGCCGCGGTCTCATCGAAAATGCCCTCGTGGCGGGCAGCGGCCTCGTCGGGCAGATGGGCGATCAGGGGGTTGAAGCGCGGGCGCTCCTTGGCCGCGTAGATCGCGGCGACGGCACTCGGCTCCGAGGCGTCGGCGGCAAGCCCGTAGACGGTCTCGGTCGGGATCGCGACGAGCCGGCCCGCGCCGAGCAGCCGGGCGGCCTCGCCGATGCCGTCGGCGTCGGGCGCGAGGCGCAGCGTCGGCCTGTCGGCGATTGACCCGGGATCGTCCATATCCAAACTGTCTGTGCGCAATGAAGGCGGCTGTGGCAGCAGCGCGGCTTCGGTCGTAAGAGGCAGCCGGCCGTAGCCGCCTGCGGTCCGAGACGTCAAATCAGCGCCAACCATACGGCGCCGGAGGAGCCCCATGAGCTATCGCGCGCCGGTCGAGGAGATGGCGTTCACCCTGCGCCACGTCGCCGGCCTCGACGCCGTGCTGGCGCAGGGCGGCCACGAGATGGCGCCCGAGGATGTCGGCGCGATCCTCGATGAGGCGGGCAAGCTGGCGAACGGCGTCATCGCGCCGCTCAACCGCGCCGGCGACCGGCATGGCGCGACCCTGACGGACGGCGCGGTGACCACGGCGCCGGGCTGGCGCGAGGCCTATCGCGCCTTCGTCGATGGCGGCTGGAACGGCCTCGGCGCCACGGTCGAGCATGGCGGCCAGGGCCTGCCGCACCTGATGGCGGCGGCCTGCAACGAGATGTGGAACGGCGCCAATCTCAGCTTCGGCCTGTGCCCGCTGCTGACAGCCGGCGGCATCGAGGCGCTGACGGCGCACGGCTCGGCCGATCTGAAGGAGCGCTACCTCGCAAAACTTGTGTCGGGCGAGTGGACCGCGACGATGAACCTGACCGAGCCGCAGGCCGGCTCGGATCTCGCACTGCTGCGCAGCCGCGCGGAGCCGATCGGGGACGGCCGCTACCGGATCGTGGGCCAAAAAATCTACAT
The DNA here is from genome assembly GCF_008040035.1 of Methylobacterium sp. WL9. Classification (NCBI taxonomy): domain Bacteria; kingdom Pseudomonadati; phylum Pseudomonadota; class Alphaproteobacteria; order Hyphomicrobiales; family Methylobacteriaceae; genus Methylobacterium; species Methylobacterium sp. WL9. The sequence goes on along the minus strand of NZ_VRVE01000112.1, from coordinate 9,788 downwards.
CACCTACGGCGAGCACGACCTCACCGAGAACATCGTGCACCTCGTGCTGGCACGCCTGAAGGACGCACCGGCCGGCACCCGCGGCATCTCGCTGTTCCTGGTCCCGAAGATCCTGCCGGACGGAACGCGGAACGACCTCCGCTGCTCGGGCCTCGAGCACAAGCTCGGCATCCACGCCTCGCCGACCTGCTCCATGGCCTTCGGCGATGCGGGCGGCGCCATCGGCTGGCTGATCGGCGAGGAGAACCGCGGGCTCGCCTGCATGTTCACGATGATGAACTCGGCCCGGCTCAATGTCGGCCTCCAGGGTGTCGGGGTCGCAGAGGCCGCCTATCAGCACGCGCTCGCCTATGCCCGCGAGCGCCGGCAGGGCAGGGCGCCGGGCACAGCCGAGACCAGCGCCATCGTCGCCCATGCCGACGTGCAGCGCATGCTCCTGACCATGAAGGCCTACACGGCCGCCGCGCGCGGCATCTGCTACCTCACGGCTCAAGCCCTCGACGCCACGGACGGGCCGGAGGGCAAGGCCGCCTTCGAGCGCGCCTCGCTGCTCACCCCCGTCGCCAAGGCCTTCGCCACCGACATCGCCAACGAGGTGACCTCGCTGGGCGTACAGGTGCATGGCGGCATGGGGTTCGTGGAGGAGACGGGCGCGGCCCAGCTCATGCGCGATGCCCGCATCCTCGCGATCTACGAGGGCACCAACGGCATCCAGGCGATCGACCTCGTCACGCGCAAGCTGCCGCTCTCCGGCGGCGCCACGGTGCGCGCGCAGATCGCGACGCTGCGGCGGGTGGCCGAGGGCCTGCTCAAGGACGGCTCGCCCGGCTTCGGCCATGCGGCGGCGCGCCTGCGCGACGGCGTCTGTAGCCTCGACCGCGCGACGAGCTTTTTGCTGAAGACCCTCGCCTCGAACCGGCCGGAGACGGCTCTGGCCGGTGCCACGCCGTATCTGCGTCTGTTCGGCCTGGCCCAGGGCGCGGCCTGTTTGGCGCAGGCAGGGCTGGCGTCGAGCGCGGCGCTGAAGGCCGGCGACACCGATCCGGCCCATGCCGCCCGGATCGCCCTGGCGCGTTTCTTTGCGGAGAACCTGCTGACGGCGGCGAGCGGGCTGGAGCAGGCGGTGATCGACGGTGGGGCGTTCGCCGAGGATGCGGTGGCGATGCTGGCGAGCTAGACACCGTAGAGCGGGCAAGGCGGATGCGACGATGACCGACCACATCACGGTCCAGAACACCCCCGGCGGCGTCCGCCTGATCGGCCTCGACCGGCCGCAGAAGAAGAACGCGCTGACCGGCGCCATGTACGACGCGATGCGGGTCGCCCTCGCAGACGCGGATGCGTCAGGCGAGATCGGCGCCGTCGTCTTCGCGGGCCTGCCGGGCATCTTCACCGCGGGCAACGACCTTGCGGATTTCGACGAGGGCACGCGGACCGCTTTCGGGGACGCGCCGGCGCTTCAGTTCATCCGGCAGCTGGCTCGCACGAGAACGCCGATGGTGGCGGCTGTGGACGGGATCGCGGTCGGCATCGGCACGACGCTGACGCTGCATTGCGACCTCGTCTATGTCAGCGACAGCGCGCGGTTCCGGATGCCGTTCGTCGAACTCGGGCTCGTGCCGGAGGCCGCCTCCAGCTACCTGCTGCCCCGCCGCGTCGGCCTGCTCAAGGCAACCGAATTTCTGCTGCTGTCGGAGCCGTTCGACGCCGCGACGGCCGTGGGTCTCGGCCTCGCCAACGGGATCATCCCCTCCGACATGCTGGTCGAGCACGCAATCGCGCAGGCGTCCCGGCTGGCGGCGCTGCCGCGCTGCGCGGTCGAAGCCTCGCGAAAGCTGATCCGCGGCGACCAGGCGGCGGTCGAGGCCGCTTTGGAAGCTGAAGCCGAGGCCTTCGAGGCGCGATTGCGCTCGCCCGAAGCGCAGGCCGCCTTCAAGACGTTTCTCGACCGAACCCCGAAGCCCGCCGCGTGAGCGACAAACCCCTCGCCGGCCAAGCCCTCGCCGGCAAGGTCTGCCTCGTGGCGGGGGCCTCGCGCGGCGTCGGGCGCGGCATCGCGCGCGGCCTCGGCGAGGCGGGCGCGACCGTGATCGTCACGGCCCGCTCCAGCGAGACCGGCCCTCGCACCGAGATGCGCCCGGAGGCGATCGAAGACACCGCCCGGGAGGTCGACGCCGCGGGCGGGGAGGGGCACCACTACCTCTGCGACCACCGCAGCGAGCGCGCCGTCGACGAACTGGTGCATTGGGTGCTGCGCCGCTTCGGCCGCATCGACGTCGCGGTCTCCAGCGTCTGGGGCGGCAACGAGGGCTATGACGGCGAGCGCTACGCCGACGGGGCCGCCTGGGGCACGCCGTTCTGGCGCCGCTCGGCCGAACCGTTTTCGAACTTCCTCGACGGCGGCCCCTATCCCGGGCTCCTACTGGCACGCGCCGTCGCGCCGGCGATGGTCTCCGCCCGCAGCGGGCTGTTCGTCTTCGTCTCGTTCGGGACGGAGAGCGGCTATCTCGGCGACGTCTTCTACGATCTCGCCAAGGCGACGACGAACCGTCTCGCCTTCGCCTGCGCCGCCGAACTCGCGCCGCATGGCGTCTGCAGCGTCGGCCTCTCGCCGGGCTTCGTGCGCACCGAGCGGGTGCGCGACCTCGGCCAGGACGCGTTGGCGACCGAGAGCCCGCTCTATGCAGGCCGGGCGGTCGCCGCGCTGGCCGCAGACACGTCGGTGTTGACCCAGAGCGGGCGCACGCTGCACGTGGCCGATCTCGCCCGGACGTATGGCTTCACCGACACCGACGGCACCCAGCCAGACCGTTTCCGGATCGCGACGGAGGACAACAGCGATGGGCCATAGCCTGCAGGGCAAGACGCTCTTCATCACCGGCGCCTCGCGGGGCATCGGCCTCGCCATCGGCCTGCGTGCGGCCCGCGACGGCGCCAACGTCGCCATCGCCGCCAAGACGGCCGAGCCGCATCCCAAGCTCGAAGGCACGATCCACACGGCCGCCGCGGCGATCGAGGCGGCCGGTGGCAAGGCGCTGCCGCTGCTCGTCGACGTGCGGGACGAGGACGCTGTCCGCGATGCGCTGGACCAAACGGCCAAAAAATTCGGCGGGGTGGATATCGTCGTGAACAACGCCAGCGCGATCTCGCTGACGCGCACGCCCCAGACCGCGATGAAGCGCTTCGATCTGATGCATCAGATCAACACGCGCGGCACCTACATGGTCAGCAAGCACGCGATTCCTTACCTGCAGAAGTCCGACAACCCGCACATCCTGATGCTGTCGCCGCCCCTCGACATGGCGGAGAAGTGGTTCGCGCCCCACCTCGCCTACACCATGGCGAAGTTCGGCATGTCGCTCTGTGTGCTGGGGCTGGCCGGCGAGCTGCGCAAGACCGGTATCGCGGTCAACGCTCTGTGGCCGCGCACCACCATCGCCACGGCGGCGGTGCGCAACATCCTCGGCGGCGAGGCGCTGATCGCGGCGAGCCGCACGCCGGAGATCATCGCCGACGCGGCCCATGCCGTCTTCCTGAAGCCGGCGAAAGAATTTTCCGGCCGCTTCCTCATCGACGATACGTTCCTCGCCGAGGAGGGTGTCACGGACTTCACACAATACCGCGTCACACCCGGCGTCCCTCTTGCGCCGGACTTCTTCGTGCCGGATGCGAGCGTACCGCCTCACGACGCGTTGGTCTGATCCCTTGATCTTCATTCACCAGCCGGTCTCCAGCACCGCCCAGATACTCCTGGAGCGGCGGCCGCTCGAACTGCAGGACGTCATTCCAGACGACACGCTCTGGCTCGACCTGGTCCGCCCGACACGGGAGGAGGATCTCAAGGTCGAATCCTTCATGGGCATTTCCGTCCCGACGCGGGAGGAGATGAAGGACATCGAGCCGTCCGAACTCCTCTACGTGGAGGAGGGTGCCCGATACATGACGGGCCGGGTGCTCTCGAAGGTCGAGGATTCGGAGGAACCGGGGCTTGCCGGCATCACCTTCATTCTGCGCGGCAACCGCCTCGTCACGGTGCGCTACGAGGAGCCTCAGGCATTCCGGATGTATACGCAGCGGGCCGGACGCTCGACCGGCAACGGTCCCTCTCAGAACTCCTCGGGCGAGACCATTCTGGCGGGGCTGATCGAGGCGGTGATCGACCGGGCCGCCGACGTGCTGCAGCTGCAAGGCGAGCGCATCGATCGGCTGTCCCGTAAGATTTTCGAGGAGAAGAGCGATCCCAGTGCCCGCAACACCGCTCTCCAGGACACGCTGCGGGCGCTCGGGCGCCACGGCGACCTGATCTCGAAGCAGCGCGAGAGCCTCGTCTCGATGGAGCGCATCCTGCTGTCGCTCTCGGCGACCTATCGTACGAGCAAGGCTCCGAGGGAGCTGCGCGAGGACGTACGCTCGACTCTGCGCGACCTGCAATCGCTGGAAGAGCACGCGACGTTCCTGTCGTCCAAGATCCAATTTTTGCTCGACGCGACGTTGGGCCTCGTCAATCTCGAGCAGAACAACATCATCAAGCTGTTTTCGGTCATGGCGGTGGTGTTCATGCCGCCGACGTTGATCGCTTCGATCTACGGCATGAACTTCAAGATCATGCCGGAATTGGACTGGAGCCTAGGCTATCCTCTCGCCGTCTGCATGATGGTTGTGGCAGCGGTGTTGCCGTATGTGTTCTTCCGCTGGAAGAAGTGGCTCTAAGCGCCCCAATAATATTTATAAAAAACGCTTCGATACACATCCGATTTCAATAAAATACATGCTGCATTGTAGTCGAAAAATGCAGCATGCCGTGACGTGGATTTGTGCCACGCAGTTTTTGCTCTAATCTGCTTGACGATAGCGGCGCCAATTCAAGCGACGGCAGCGAGGGGCTTGGTGCTACAGGCTTGCTGCGTGTTGGCAGGCATGACCGACGGCTCGACGTACTCTCCGTTGTCGATCGCCGCGATGCGATCGTCGAGTTCCGCGATAACGTAGCGCGAGAACGGATAGAGGTGCAGGTAGAGCACCATGTTCATGATCGCATAGTCGAGCGCCTTGGGGTTGCGCTTGGCCAGCATGAAGAACGCGCTCCAGAAGTGCCTGGCCAGTTCGGGGCGCCGGACCGTCATGCGCACGCAGGTCCGTGTAAAGGTGCGGATATCCTTGAGGATGCTCGCCCAGTTCGGTTTGGCGGCCTCGAAGGTCGGGCGGTTCAACGCGAGGCCGACGACGCGCACTCTCTCGAAGAAGACGGTCGGATCATAGACGTTGGCGAGCACTTGACGATAATCCGCGAGGATCTCTCGCCGGGGCCGTGCCGTCACGTAATTGAGTCCGGCGGTGCACTGATCGCCCGTGACCGTCGAGACGTGCGAGAATTTCTCGAAGAGCCGACCTTCCTTCTCGAGCCGGCGCTGGAGCTGGGTATTCGGGAGTGCCGTGAGCAGACCGACCATTGCGGCGGGGACTGCGGTGTCGCGCACGCAATCCATCATCGGCTGGGCGATGCTGCCCTGCTCCGAATCGAAGCCGACGATGAAGCCGGCGGTGACGAACATTCCCGCACCGTAGATCCGGTGGACGCTATCCGCGATCGACCGGCGGGTGTTCTGCTTCTTCTGAGTCTGTGCGAGCGTCGCCTCGTCGGGGGTCTCGATGCCGATGAAGACGACGAAGAAATTCGCCATCCGCATCATCGTCAGAAGGTGGGGATCGTCCGAGAGGTTCAGCGATGCCTCGGTCGAGAACCGGAACGGATAACCATGGGCCTCCTGCCACGCCACGAGATGCGGCAGGAACAGTTTCACGGCCTTCTTGTTGCCAATCAGGTTGTCATCGACGAAATCGACATGACCGCGGTAGCCGAGCCCGTACAGCACGTCGAGTTCGGCCAAGATCTGAGGCGTGTTCTTGGTGCGGGGCTTGCGCCCGTACAGCTCGATGATGTCGCAAAATTCGCAGGTGAACGGACAGCCGCGCGAAAACTGAACGCCAACGTAGAGATAATTTGAAAAATCGAGCAGGTCGAAGCGCGGAATTGGGCTCTGGGTCACGTCGGCCTGGAATTTTACCGCCACGAACCGGCCGTTGCGTTCGCCGCGCTCCCAAGCCTCGATGAACTGGTCGATGACACCCTCGGCCTCGCCGAGTACCTGGAAATCCGCGGTCTCGTAATAGTCCGGACTCGAGGTCGGGGCCGGACCACCGACGCAGACCGGGACGCCGAGCTCCTTGCAAAGCCCGATCACGTGGATCGCGTCCGGCTCCTGAGGCAACATGCCGCCGGTCATGACGACGTCGGCCCAGGTGAGGTCGGCGTCGCTCAATTCCTGCGCGTTGCGATCGATCAGCCGGACCTGCCAATGTTTGGGCAGCATCGCGGCCATCGTGATGAGGCCCAGCGGCGGTGTCGAAGTCTTGGCGCCCTGCAATTCGCAGGGCTCCTTGAAGCTCCAGAATGAATTCGGGTTGAAGCGCGGAAACACGAGCAGTACGCGCGTCCCGGAAGATCCGTTCGTCATCCCGCACCCCGATTTCCAAATTCAAACCGGAGCATAGTCGCTCCGCGCATCGGGTCACCCCGGACAGGCTCCGATCGGGCATCCGATGGAGGGTGCGGTTCGAATGCGCCCATTTGTCGACCATCGCCTCAGACAACAGCGATGAGCGTCTTCGGCGAATAGATTTCGCTGCCGGCCGGGACGGCATTGCAGCAAGTGTTCTCGCCCCCGACCGCGGCCGCTCCGTCCCCTCAAGCTCGCAGGCATCCCCGGAACTCCGCAATGAATCGGCATTGAAGCGTGGAAAGACGTCAGGATGCGCATGGTCGTCAGGTTCGGCTCCTGCATCCCATGCCTTTGGTCTTCCCTCCTGCTTCGGCGCGCTATCATTACGATTTTCGAACCGCTCTTGCAGAGATCGGCAAACACAAAACAAACCGATTTTTCCAATCGACGATCCGTAAAACACGGCCAAATCGATGCCGATAATCAGTTTTGCTTTATCACGACGAAAAATTCAAAAGTCACTCCTACGCGGAGACGGTCGATGAGGGGATGCTACGGGTCGCCGCAACCGATTCCGCACCGGTCCCTCGCTTGATTTCGCGCCGCCGGACAGACCATATCCAACCGATGTGCGGTCGCTACGTCATCAGCCTGACGCCCGAGATTTTTCGGCGGTTCTACGGCTATGCCGAGACGCCGAACTTCCCGGCCCGCCACAACGTGGCGCCGACGCAGCCCGTGCCGATCGTGACCGCCGAGCACGGCGCCCGGCATTTCCGGCTGGTGCGTTGGGGGTTCTGGCCGACTTGGGCAAAGGATCCGGCTGATTTCCCGCTGATCTTCAACGCCCGCGTCGAGTCACTCGCCGAAAAGCCGACGTTCCGTGGTGCGCTGCGCCACCGCCGCTGCGTCTTCCTGGCCGACGGCTTCTACGAGTGGCGGCGCGAGGGCACCGGCAAGACGGCAACGAAGACCCCGTACTTGATCCGCCGCGAGGACGGTGCGCCGATGGCGCTCGCCGGCCTCTGGGAGACGTGGTCGAGCGCCGACGGCTCGGAGGTCGACACCGCCACCATCGTCACCTGCGGCGCCAACGGTACCCTCTCGGCGATCCACGAACGCATGCCGGCGATCCTGTCGCCCGAGTCGGTGGGCAACTGGCTCGATACGGTCGGCAACGAACCCCGCGAAGTCATCGAGCTATGCCGGCCGTGCCCGGACGAATGGCTGACGATGGTGCAGGTCGGCGACCGCGTGAACAACGCCCGGAACGACGATGCGGATCTCGTCGCGCCGGTCGCCGCGCCGGCACGGAGACCCCGCGCAGCCGAGCCGCGACGAAGCGACGACGGCGGGCAGGGAAGCCTGTTCTGAAGGGTTACAGCCGCCGCTTCTTCGCCACCGCCTCCCGCCGGAACACGCCGACCAACTCGACATGGCCGGAATAGCGGAACTGGTCGACAGGCGTGACCTGCTCCAGCCGGTAGCCGCCGGCGATCAGGGTGGCGGCGTCGCGGGCGAAGGTGCCGGGATCGCAGGAGACGCCGACGACGAGCGGCACCTTCGATTCGGCGAGCCAGCGCACCTGGGCCTGGGCGCCGGCGCGGGGCGGGTCGAACACGACGGCATCGAAGCGGTCGAGTTCGATCGGCAGCAGCGGGCGGCGGAAGAGGTCGCGGCGCTCGGGCGTGATCCGGCGCAGGGACGGAATCGCGCGCGCGGCCCGGTCGAGACCACGCAGGGCCGCCTCGTCGCCCTCCACCGCAAGCACGTCGGCCGTGCGGGCCAGCGCCAGCGCGAACGGGCCGCAGCCGGCAAAAAGGTCGGCGACGCGCTTCACGCGCTTGTCCATCGCGCCGACGACGAGGGCCGTCAGCAGTGCCTCTCCGGCCTGCGTCGCCTGGAGAAAGCCGCCGGGCGGGGGCATCAGCCGCGCCGCGCCCGAGGGCAGCGTCGGCGGGCGCAACTCGACGACGATGTCGCCGTGCAACGCCAGCCGCGCGAGGCCGAGATCGCCCGCGAGCCGGGTCAGGGCGATGCGCGCCTTGTCGCTCACCGGCCCGTGGCCGCGGATATCGATGTCGAGGCCGGCTTCGGTCGCCGTCGCCTGCACGTCGAGGGGTTTTGAGCCACGGCCGAGATGCTCGGCCAGGGCTTCGGCGACCTGCGGCGCGCGATGCAGGTCCGGCACGGTGATCGGGCAGTGATCGATCGGCACGAGGGCGTGGCTTCGCGCCGCCATCAGCCCGGCCCGCGCCACGTCGTCGACGCGGCGGACATGCAGGGTGATCCGGCGCCGTCCCGCCTCGTGCGCGTCGACGAGCGGCAGCAGTTCCACGTCGATATGGGCCTGCGAGAGCGCCTGCTCGGCGATGCCGCGCTTCCAGACCGCATAGGGCTCGGGTGCCAGATGCTGCACGGCGCAGCCGCCGCACTCCTCGTAGTACGGGCAGAACGGATCGATCCGATCGGGGGAGGTCAGTTCGATCGCGAGAAGCCGCGCCCGGCCGTCTTCGCGCCGGACCGAGACGCGCTCGCCCGGCAGCGCACCGGCGACGGCGAGCCCCGCCGCGGTCAGCCCGTCGCCGCGCGCTCCGAGCCGCGCGATGGCGACACTCTCACTCGAACCCTCGGTCACGTATGGGTGCCCTTGCCTGCGCCGATCAGAAATTCGCGATTGCCGTCGCCACCCTCGACGGGGGAGGGAACGAGACCGAGCACCGTGAGCCCGAGCCCTTCGAGGCCGGCTCGGACCTCGTCGCAGACCGCAGCGTGGACGGCTTCGTCGCGGACGATGCCGCCGCGGCCGACACGCTCGCGCCCGGCCTCGAATTGCGGCTTGATCAACGCCACCAACTCCGCGCCATCCGCCATCAGCGCGACCGCCGCCGGCAGGACGAGGCGTAGCGCGATGAAGCTGACGTCGATCGTCACCAGCTCCGGTGCCTGTCCGAGCGCGGCCGGGTCGAGACTGCGGATGTCGGTGCCCTCCAGGCTCGTCACCCGAGCGTCGGCCCGCAGCGAGGCATGGAGCTGGTCGCGGCCGACATCGAGAGCAGTGACGTGGCGGGCGCCCCGCCGCAGCAGCACGTCGGTGAAGCCGCCCGTCGAGGCACCGATATCCAGGCAAGTCCTGTCGCGCGGGTCGAAACCGAAGGCGTCGAGCGCCGCCGCGAGCTTGAGGCCGCCGCGCGAGACATACGGATGCGGCGCGCTCGCCTCGATCCGGGCATCCGGCGCCACGAGATCGGCGGGGCGCTCGACGGCCCGGCCGTCGGCGGTGACGAG
>NZ_VRVE01000111.1:0-11868 GCF_008040035.1 Methylobacterium sp. WL9 | reverse complement strand
TGGGGCGCGGCAGGGGCAGGGGCCGGAGCGCCCGGCTTGGCCGCAGGAGGCTTCGCCGGCTGCTGCGCGAGGGCCGCGAGCGGCAGGGCCGTTGCGCCGACGAGCGCCGCCCAGAGGAGACGGGCGGCCAGGGCGTCGAGGCGGCGGGACATGGACGGCGCTCCGGTGTCGTGTCGGATGATCGGGAATCGGTCGAACGGGCTCACGGAGAGCCCAGAACCGTGACCACGGCCTCGTCGCCGCGCGCCTCGGCGAGGATCGCGGCGGTGGCGAGGCCGAGGAACAGGCCGTGCTCGACCACGCCGGGCACCGCCCACAGGGCCGCCGAGAGCCGTTCGGGTTCGGGGATCGCCTGCAGCCGCGCATCGACGATGGCATGGCCGCCGTCGGTCACGTAGGGCTGGCCGCCCGAAGCCTTGCGCAGCGTCATCTCCCCCGCGCAGCCGGCCGATTCGACGGCCTTCTGGATCGCCTTGAAGGTGGCGCCGAACCCGAACAGGTTGACCTCGATCGGCAGGGGGAATGCGCCGAGCACCGGCACGTGCTTGGCCGCGTCCGCGATCACCACCATGCGGCGGCTGGCATGCGCCACGATCTTTTCGCGCAACAGGGCGCCGCCGCCGCCCTTGATCAGGCGCAGGTTCGCATCGATTTCGTCCGCGCCGTCGACGGTGAGGTCGAGCTCGGGGTACTCCTCCAGGCTGCCGAGCCGGATGCCCTCGGCCTCGCAGGCCGCGCGGGTCGCCTCGGAGGTCGGCACGCCGATGACGTCGAGCCCGGCGCGCACGCGTTCGCCCAGAAGCAGGATGAAGGCGTTGGCGGTGGAGCCGGTGCCGATCCCGAGCCGCATCCCGTCCGCGACGAGGTCGACCGCGCGGGCGGCGGCGGCGCGGCGCAGGTCCGGGCCGCTCACGCGGCGGGTCCGAAGGCGGCGTTGGAGAGGGAGGCGTACATCGGGCGTGCTCACGGCGTCGGCGCGAGCCCCTAGCACGCCTCACGTCGCGGGCAAACGCGGGCAGCCGATGTCGGACTGTCGGCTCGGAGCGGTTTTAATCCGGCCAGGCACCTGCGACCGACCGAGTTTATTTTGGCATGGAATAAAAGCGATGCTTAATCGTGGAGATTAAGTCGATCTGACAGTAACATGAACATTTGCCGCAGTCGTATTTTGTGCTTTAGACAGCAGAGCCTGTAGAAAACAGGCGGTATGCCGCGGGTGGGGGCGGGGAACCCGGAGGTCGTGCATGACCTCGTAGCTTTGGTTCGACTCCAAGGCCGCGGCTCCAGTCCTTCGAAGCGCCGATCCACTCCACAACAGGGATCGTCCTACGCGCGGCATCAGGGCCGGGCGCCCTGCGGGGGCGTCACGCTCGGGGCGGCCTTGGCGGCGGGAGCGATCGAGCCGGTGACGGTGCCGGCCGGGGCCGGGTTGGTCTGGGGCGTGCAGACCACGAGTTCCTCGCGGACCTGGACGTAGCAGATGCTCATCTCGCCGGTGCGGTAGTTGACGCGGAACACCCCGGCCTCGCGGGTGTGGCGGGAGGCGACGAGGCCGTACTCGGCCGGGGACTGGGCGGCCGCGCCCTCGCCGGCGGCGAAGCAAAGGGTCACCCCGACGTTGTCGTCGCGCAGGCCGTACTGGCAGGACGTGACCTCACCCGTGGAGCGGTCGACCCGGTAGACCCGGTTGAGGTCGATCTGCGGCGCCGGCACGAACTCGTAGGGGCCGGCGGCCAGCGCCGGCAGGCTCGCTGCGGAGAGGACGAGGCCGGCAAGCGCCGTCCGGGCGGCTCGGGGCGAAAGGCAGGCGCGCATGGCCGATGACCCTGTCACGGGGGGAAACATCCGCCGAACAGGACCCGATCGTGGTTAACGAAGTCTTGTCGAGGGGATGAAGCCCCGCCCGGCCAACGAAGTCCCGCCGCCGGATGACGCGTCCGCAGGCCGCAGCCCGCCATCGGAAAACCGCCCGGGGGAAATTGCCGCCCCTCCGCCAACCGGCTACCCAGTCGGGACGGCCGGTGCGGCACCGGCCCCGCCGCCCGTCGTGGGCGGTCCCGTTTCCCGGCGCGCGGAACCGCAGCGCGGTCGACGCTCATCCGGATCGACGCCCCCCGACCATGCCAACGACGCCCCCCACGGACCGGCCCGAGACCGCGCCTCCTGAGACCGCAGCTCCGGAGACCGCGCGCCTCGCGGCCCTCGACCGCTACGGCATCCTCGACACGCCGGCGGAGACGGGCTTCGACGACATCGTGGCTCTGGCATCCGAGATCTGCGGGACGCCGGTGGCCCTGGTCAGCCTCGTCACCGGCGACCGGCAATGGTTCAAGGCCCGGGTCGGGTTCGATCCCTGCGAGACGCCGATCGCGCAATCGGTCTGCGCCCACGCGCTGGAGCAGCCGGGCCTGCTCGTCATCCCCGACCTGACGCAGGATCCCCGCACCCGCGACAACACCCTCGTCACCGGTGCGCCCTTCCTGCGCTTCTATGCCGGCGCCCGGCTCGAGACGCCGGAAGGCGCGCCGATCGGGACGCTCTGCGTGATCGACCACGCGCCCCGTCCCGGCGGCCTCGCGCCCCGGCAGGCCGCGGCCCTGGAACGCCTGGCGCGCCAGGTGATGGGGCAGATGGCGCTGCGCCGCGCCGTGGCCGAGCGGGACGATGCGGTGCGCACCCTGCGCGAGGCCGGCACGCGCCACCGCCAGATCCTCGACAGCGCCGTCGACTACGCCATCGTCACCATGGACCTCGACGGCATCGTGACGAGCTGGAACCTCGGCGCGGAGCGGATCGTCGGCTGGACCGCGGCGGAGATGTGCGGCCGGCCCGCCGACGCCTTCTTCACGCCCGAGGACGTCGCCGCCGGCATTCCCGAGCGCGAGATGCGGGCGGCCCGCGAGGTCGGGCGCGGGGCCGACGCGCGCTGGCGCCGGCGCAAGGACGGCTCGCCCTTCTTCGGCTTGGGCGAGATGATGCCGCTGCGGGCGGCGGACGGCACCCTCGTCGGCTACCTCAAGATCCTGCGCGACCGCACCGAGCAGCACCGGGCCGACGCGCGCTCGCGGGCGGCGGAGGAGGCGCTGGCGGCCTCCGAGGAGCGCATGCGGCTCGCCGTCGAGGCCACCGGCATCGGCATCTTCGATTATGCGCCGCAGACCGACGTGCTGCGCTGGGACGAGCGCGTGCGCGACCTGTTCGGCGTCGGGCCGGACGAGGCCGTGACCTATGCCGGCAGCTACCTCGCGGGCCTGCATCCCGACGACCGCGCGGCGGCCGACGCGGCCGTGCGCGCCGCGACCGATCCGGCCGGCACGGGGATGTTCGACATCGAGTACCGCGTGCGCCCCCGGGACGGCGCCGCCACGCGCTGGCTCGCCGCGCGGGGCAAGTCCACCTTCGCGGACGGCCGCCAGACCCGCTTCGTCGGCACGGTGCGCGACGTGACCGTCCGCAAGACCGCCGAGCTCGCCGTGCGCGCCACCGAGGAGCGCTACCGCCTCGTCACGCGGGCGACGAACGACGCGATCTGGGACTGGGACCTCGTCTCGAACCACGTGCTGTGGAACGAGTCCCTGCACTCCGCCTACGGCTACGACCTCGCCACGGTGGGGACCACCGGCGAATGGTGGCTCGACCACGTCCACCCGGACGACCGCGCCCGGGTCGAGGCGGACATCCGCTCCACCATCGCCGGCACCGAGGACGAGTGGAGCCACGAATACCGCTTCCGCCGCGCCGACGGCACCGTCGCCGACGTGCTCGACCGCGGCTACATGGTGCGCGGCAAGCGCGGCGAACCGATCCGGATGATCGGCGCGATGCTCGACCTGACCGAGCGCAAGCGCGACGAACGCCGCCTGCACGCGATGAACGCCATGCTGGAGGAGCGCGTCGAGGAGCGAACCCGCGAGCGCGACCGCACCTGGAGCGTCTCGCAGGACCTGATGGTGGTGATCGACGCGGAGGGCGTGTTCCGCGCCGTCAGCCCGGCCGCGACCCGGATCCTGGGCTGGCTGCCGGAGGAGATGCTCGGCTGCGGCGTGCGCGACTTCGTCCACCCCGAGGACGGGGCGGTGACGGCCGAGGCGATCGCACATGCCGCCGGGCAGGCCCTGCCGCCCTTCGAGAACCGCTATCGCCACAAGGACGGCGGCTACCGTTGGATGTCGTGGGTCTCGGTGCCGGAGGGCGCGCTGATCTACGCCACCGGCCGCCACGTCACGGCGGAGAAGGAGCAGGCGCAGGCCCTGAGCCGGGCCGAGGAGGCCCTGCGCCAGTCGCAGAAGATGGAGGCGGTCGGCCAGCTCACCGGCGGCCTCGCCCACGACTTCAACAACCTGCTCACCGGCATCTCGGGCTCGCTCGAACTCCTGCAGAACCGCGTCAGCCAGGGCCGGCTCACCGAGATCGACCGCTACGTCAACGCCGCGCAGGGTGCCGCGAAGCGGGCCGCCGCGCTGACCCACCGGCTGCTGGCCTTCTCGCGCCGCCAGACCCTCGACCCGAAGCCCACCGACGTGAACCGCCTCGTCGCCGGCATGGAGGATCTGGTCCGGCGCACCATCGGGCCGGAGATCACCCTGGAGGTGGTCGCCTCCGCCGGCCTGTGGCCGGCCATGGTCGACCCCTCACAGCTCGAGAACGCGCTGCTGAACCTCTGCATCAACGCCCGCGACGCCATGCCGGATGGCGGCCGCATCACCATCGAGACCGCCAACCGGTGGCTCGAGACGCATGCGGCCAGGGAGCGCGACCTGGAGCCCGGCCAGTACCTCTCCCTCTGCGTCAGCGATTCCGGCACCGGCATGAGCGCCGACGTCATCGCCAAGGCGTTCGAGCCGTTCTTCACGACGAAGCCGATCGGCCAGGGTACGGGCCTCGGCCTCTCGATGATCTACGGATTCGCCCGCCAGTCCGGCGGGCAGGTGCGGATCTATTCGGAGGTCGGCACCGGCACCACGCTGTGCATCTACCTGCCCCGCCATTACGGACCGGCCGAGGAGGGCGACGCCGCCCCGGACCTCTCGGCCGCCCCGCGGGGCGAGCAGGGCCAGACCGTGCTCGTCGTCGACGACGAGCCGACGGTGCGCATGCTGGTGGCCGAGGTACTGGAGGACCTCGGCTATACCGCGATCGAGGCGGCGGACGGCTCGGCCGGGCTGAAGCTGCTGCGCTCCGACATCCGCGTCGACCTGCTCGTCACCGATGTCGGCCTGCCGGGAGGCATGAACGGCCGCCAGATGGCCGACGCCGCCCGCGTGACCCGGCCCGGCCTCAAGGTGCTGTTCATCACCGGCTACGCCGAGAACGCCGTCCTCGGAAACGGCTACCTCGAACCCGGCATGCAGGTGCTGACGAAGCCCTTCGTGATGGAGGCGCTGGCGAGCCGGATCAAGGACCTGATCGCCAAGGGGTAGGGTCATACCGGCGGCCGTAAACTTCGACGCAGTCGGCCGTCGGCCGTCGGCAAGCGCGAAGGCGCGCCGCCGCGCGTCCGGCGGACCGCCCTGAAGGCGTCAGACGTAAGGGCCGCTGGAATTAGAAATCGACTGTCGCGGATACGATGACCGTGCGCGGTGCCCCGACGGCGAGGAAGCCGCGCGCGGCCGATGCCCAGTAGGAATCATCGAAGATGTTCTCGACGACGGCGCGCATCACCACCGGCTTGCCGTTCGCGCCCTCGAAGACGTAGCGCAGCCCCGCGTCGAACCGGGTCCAGTCCGGGACCGACTGGGTGTTGGCCTGGTTGTAGAACATGCTGCTCGTGTAGATCGCCCGCCCGGTCACGGTCAGGCCGGGAGCGAGCCACGGTGGCAGGTCGTATTCGCCGTAGAGGTTGAGCGCCGTGTCGGGGACGCCGGGCGCCGCCTTGCCGTCGAACTGGCCGCCCGCCGTCTTCACCAGCGTGGCGTCGATGAAGGTGACGCCGCCGAGCAGGCGTATCCCGGCGAAGGGCTCTCCGGCCACGAGGAATTCGGCGCCGCGGTTGCGCTGCAGGCCGCTCACCGAGAAGCGCCGGGTCGTCGGATCGGTGAAGGCGTTCGGCTGCTCGATCTCGAACAGCGAGGCCGTCACGGCGACGGTCCCGAAATCGTACTTGGCGCCGACCTCCTTCTGCCGGCTGACGACCGGGGCGAACACCTCGTTGGCGTTGACGGCCACGGCCGGCGCGGTCGGCCCGGCATCGAGCGATTCGATGTAGTTGCCGTAGAACGAGAGGTTCTCGAAGGGCCGGACCACCAGGGCGAAGGCGGGGCTGAACCGGCTCTCGACGTAGTTCGAGGCCAGGGTGCCCTGCGTCGGCCCCGGGCGCGTGGCGTAGCTCTTCAGGTCGATCTCCTGAAACCGGCCGCCCAAGGTCAGCAGGACGCGGTCGTCGCCCAGCGACAGGGTGTCGGCCACGGCCACGCTGCGCGCGTAGAGCTCCGTGAACAGCGGCTGCCGCTCGGAGCGGGGGAAGTTGATCGTGGGGACCGAGCCGTTCGGCAGATGAATCGGGGCGTAGATGTTGGTCTGGAAGGACGGCAGGGCGAACGGGAAGAAGCCGCGCGAGTGGTTCTTGCTGACGGCCTCGACGGCCGCCACGGTGACATGATGATCGACGATGCCGGTGTAGAACTGCGAGCGCAGGCCGACTTCGCCGGTGAAGCCCTCGAGCTCGAGGGGCTGGACGGCGAGCGAGTTGAGCGCCCGGCCCGTCGTGCTCTGGACCAGATAGTTCGAAGTCAGGAAGTCCTCGTTGTAGCGGCTGACGCCGCCGGCCGCATAGAGCGTCGTGTCGGGCAGGATGTCGTACTCGACCCGGCCGGCGGCCATGTTGTAGCGGCTGTCGTTGTATTCCAGCGTGCTCGACGTGTTGCGGCGGTTGTTGGGGGCGCGCGGCACCGGGATGCCCGCCGCGACCGCGTTGAACAGCGAGGTCGGCGCCGTGATGTTCTGCGTGGAATGGTTCAAGTCGAGCGAGGCGCGCAATCCGTCGCCGCGATAGTCGAGGCCGAGCGCCGCGACGCCGACCTCGATCGCGTTCTTGTCGAGCGGCGTCGCGCCGTTGCGGTAGGCGCCGTTGAAGCGCACGCCCCATTCCTTGTAGGCGCCGAAGCGGCGGCCGAGGTCGAGATGAGTGCCGACCTGGGAATCGCTGAAATAGCTCGTGGTGATCCGCGTGAGCGGCTCGTCGAAGGCGCGCTTCGGGATGAGGTTGATGGTGCCGCCGACGCGCCCGGTGCCGCCGCTCAGGAGCGCGGTCGGGCCGAGCAGGACCTCGACCCGCTCGAGGCCTTCGGTGAAGCTGCGGCGCGCGTTGGCGATGTAGAACAGGCCGTCGAAGGCCGTGTCGACGTTGGTGACCGAGAAGCCGCGGATGAAGTACGAGTCGCGCTCGCTGTAGGGCGGGGCGTCGTTGCGCACCGACGGATTGTTCTGGATGACGTCGCCGACCGAGCGCGCCTGCTGGTCGGCGATCAGCTTCTCCGTGTAGCCCGTCGTGTTGAACGGCGTCGTCAGGACGGAGCGGTTGCCGAGGAAGCCGACGCGGGTCCCGGTTCCGACCTGGCCGCCGGCATAGGGGACGGGGGGCTGGCCCACGGTGCCGGTCCGGGGCGGCTGGCCCGCGACGGTCGCGCCGCGCGCGCCGCCCTGCCCCTGGACGTGCAGCTCTTCGAGCGTCACGGCGCCGGCCGCGGGCGCACCGAGCTGGACGTAGCGCGGGTTGACCAGGGTGATCGTCGAGGCGCCGGCCGGCTTGTGGATCAGGCCCGTGCCTTCCAAGAGCCGGGTCAGCGCGTCGATCGGGTGGAACTCGCCGTCGACCCCTTGCGTCTCCAGCGCCGCCGTCAGCTCGGTCGGGTAGACGAGCTTGACCCCGGCCTGTTCGGTGAAGGCGACGAGGCCGGTTTCCAGGGAGCCTTTCGGGATGGCGAGCCGGACGCTGCGCGTCGCGGAGATCGGTGCGGTGCCGACGACGCCCTGCGCCTCGCCGGCCCGGGCGGCGACCGCCTGAGCCATCACCGCGACGGAGACGCCGGCCAGCGCGATCCGCGTCATCCGGCGGTGTGAAAATCTGCGCGCACGCGTCGTCATGCCAAGCCCCTGCCAAGCCCCCGGGTCGATCGAGGGGGGCGGTACGCTTCGCGCTATCCGCGCCCCTCACAAACCAAGATCAACGAGCGCGCCATCTCCTGACGTCCGATCGCCGTTTTTTTCGATTTTTCTCAGACTTCTGTGCGCCGTCGGGCGGGCGAAGGGCCGGACTCATCGCCTCTTGGTCTCAGACCGTTCCCGGTCGATCCGTTCGATGCCACGGCCCTTTCCCGGACGCCTGGAACGCAGTCGAAGGTGATCCGGGATCCAGAGAGACAAGGGCCGCGCCAGCGGCTCGCTATGAACGACGCAGACGTTTCGACGCTTCGCGACGTCCTTATGCTGGGCCCCGGATCGGGTTCCGCTGACGCTCCACCCGTCCGGGGAAGGGGGTGTGGTAAGCTGAAGGATTCGACCGGAAACGGTCTCACAGGGGCGATCCGACGAGGACGAGTAGGGGCGAGAGACGCCGGATGCGGACCCCCATCGTGGCCGCGATCACGTCGAGGGCGTCGTCGGTCTCGCGGGGATCGAAGACGCCGGTGACGCGCCGCTCCCCCAGCCGGCGGTCGAGGAGGACGATGCGGCCGTGACGGTAGCGGTCGAGTTCGGCCAGAACGGTCGCGAGCGACTGGCCGGCGAAGACCAACCGGCCCTCGCGCCACGCCGTGCTGCGATCGACGTTCGCCGCGCTCACGGCCAAGGCCGCGTCGTCGCCGACGCGGACCGCCTCGCCCGCCGAGAGCATGGCGTGGCGACCCGCCGCCACGACTTCGACGCGCCCTTCCGCGACGCCCACCGGACTGTCCGCGCCATCCACGCGCACGACGAAGCGCGTGCCGACGGCGCGCGCGCTCAGGCCGCCGTGGCTGACGACGAACGGGCGCTTGGGGTCCGGCACGACATCGAAGACGGCCTCGCCGCGCAGGAGCTCGACCCCGCGTTCCGTCTCCGAGAAGTGCAGCGCGATCGCCGTGTCGGTGTTGAGGTGGACCCGGCTGCCGTCGGCCAGCGTCGCGTGCTCGATGGATCCGACACCGCTCCACAGGTCGGCGCGCAGCCGGTCGACGAGGCCGGCCTGGTAGGCCAGGGCACCCCCGAGCAGGAGCGCGACGGCGATGCCGGCGAGGGTCTTGGGCGGGCCGGGACGCGGACGCGGATCGGGCAGGCGCCCGAGCCTGCGCCACAGCGCATCCATCTCGGCATGGGCCTCCGCATGCGCCGGGTCCGCCGACCGCCAGGCCTCGAAGGCCGCCCGGTCGGCGTCGGTGGCGTCGGACGAGGAGAGCCGCGCGACCCAGCCCGCCGCCTCCTCGTCGATCGGATCCTCGATGCCCGCCGCATCGGGATCGGATTCGTCGGTGCGGGACACGGCCATTCCCCCGGTATCTTGCTGAGCGCCGGCATGGCCCGGCGACGCCTCGCGATACCTTAGATCAACGAGACGCCGATCTCCTGATGCGGTCCGCTCAGAAAAAATCGAGGCTGCAGCGCCGGCAATGCAGGAGCGCCTTGATGATGTGCTTCTCGACCATGTTGCGGGTGACGCCGAGGCGGAGCGCGATCTCCCCATTCGCGAGGCCGTCGACGCGGCTGAGCAGGAACACCGCGCGGCAGCGGGGCGGCAACGCGTCGATGGCCGCGGCGAGGCGCTTCAGCTCCTGGCGGGCGATCGTGTCCCGCTCCGGGAGCGCATAGCCGTCGACGATCCCCGCCAGATCCGCATCGGTCGTCGCCGCGAACAGGGTCCGTTCGAGCCGCTGACGGTTCCGCATGCGCAGCGCCACGTTGTGGGCGACACGAAACAGCAGGGCGGTGGGATGCTCGATATTTGTCCGCGTGAGCGCGGCGAGCATGCGCAGGTAGGTTTCCTGCGTCGCGTCGGCGGCGTCGGCCGGGTTCTCGAGCAGGCGCCGCAGGAAGCGCTGAAGCTTCAGCCCTTCGCGCCGATGCAGCGCATCGATCGATACCCCCTCCATGACACCAGCCCTGTCCCGCGCGGATCCCAGCACGTCCCGCGATCCCCATGGACCGACCAGACAGAGGCGCAGGGATTATGCAAGCATCTCAGTGCTTTAGATGACTTCTAAGTTCTCCGCCGGAGAGCGATCAAGTCTTTGTGAACTCAACCGAAATACTCCGGTCCGTCGAAACCTATAGATTGGAATCGATCCAGTATTGGCGCCGAAAATCGTTCGCGTTGCACCTCGGCCACATATCGACGGCCGACCCGGCCCAGGCTTGCGGATCGATGCCCGTCTCGGCCCATGCCGGGGACGAAACGACTCTCCCGCGTCTCGAGCCGGTCCCGTGCCGATGGTGGCGCTCGCGCAGCAATCTCAGCCGGATCGTCATGCCGGAATCGGCGTCCCGTACGATACTCTCCCTGCTTCCTGCCGTTGCTCGCGAGAGCTGCGGGGACGCCCAGGTTTCGGAGCCTGTCCGACGATGCGATCCCCCCTTCCGCGCCGCCGGGATCGGCCGTCTCGCGCAAGACGGGGCCGAAGCATTCCGCCGAATTGTTGCGCCCGTCCCCACGCGCACGAGAACAATGCCCCGCACCCTCGATACCGCTCTGTCGCGACCGGCATCCGTCGTGTACGCCATCCGGCGGCCCAAGGGGTGTCGGACGCATCCCGCCGATCAGTTAGAAACGGTATGACGCGTACGGGCATCCAACGGCCGGCGAGCCCCAATGAGACGTATCTCAGCAGGGCGTCGGCCGACAGCTTCGGCCTCTATCACGATCTGATCCAGTCGAGCGGAGCGACGACATCCCTCCTGGGTGAGACATTCGAGGCGACCATCGCGGCGCACCATTACGGCCGCCTGACGCTGTTCGACCGGCAGCTCATCGGTGCCGACCACTGGCGCGACCCCGCACAGATCCGGCGCGACGGCTTCGAGCACTACTACCTGCAGGTCTTGCGCTCCGGCCGCATTGTGAGCGGTCGGAGCGGCGAGGAGCGCCGTCTGGCCCCAGGTGACGCCGTTCTCTTCGACGCGACCCAGCCGATGCGGTCCCATGTCGCCGACGCCGACTTCGTCACCGTCATCCTGGCCCGCGACCTGGTCGAGGCCGCCGCACCGGACGCGCGGGATCTGCACGGACGCATCCTGCCGAAGGGCGAAACGGGCTCGCTCGGTGAGACCGTGCTGTCGTTGATCCGGTGCGCACCGCGCTTCTCTGAGGCCCTGGCAGCCGGAGGCAGTCAGGTCATCACCAGTATGCTCGGCAAGATCCAGGGGAGATCCGAGGCGGCTTTCGACGCCGTCGTCAGCGAAAACGATCTGGAACTCGCCCGGCGCCTGAAAGCCGAATTGTTCATCGACGACAACCTCGGGTCGGATCTCAACGCCGACATCGTGGCCCGCAGCATCGGTGTGTCGCGCGCCTCGCTGTATCGCGCGATGCGAAGTGTCGGCGGCGTCGAAGCGGTCGTCACGCGTCGGCGCGCCGCGCGCTTGCGTTCGCTGATCCTCCGACCGGGCGACAAGAAATCCATCACCCTCATGGCACAAAGGGTCGGCTTCTCGAGCGTGAGCCACTGCTCCCGCGCGTTCAAGCAGATCTATGGACAGCCGCCGGACCAGCTTCGCGCGATCCTTCGCGACGATGCACGCGCGGCAACCCAAGCCTTGGACGCTGGGCGCATGCAGAACTGGTACGGTGCGATGAACGACTGATCCATCGTCCCGCCGCGACCGTCCGATGGGAGGCGGGTGCCGGGGCGGGGCCTGAACCTTGCCGCCTTGATCCCCCCATCCATCCGGTCCATCCCCGGC
>NZ_VRVE01000110.1:0-11906 GCF_008040035.1 Methylobacterium sp. WL9 | reverse complement strand
CCGCGGTGATCGCCACCACCTTCGGGTCGGCATCGGCCGCCTTGATCAGGCTCTCGCCGAAGACGCGGGTATAGGCCGGGGCGTTGGGCTTGGCCTTGGCCTGCACGCCCGAGATCACGTCGAACTTGACCACGCCGTGGTAGCGGTCCGCGCTCGCCTCGGCCGGGCCGTAGCCCTTGCCCTTCTGCGTCACGACGTGGAGCAGGATCGGGCCCTCGCTCGCATCGCGGACGTTCTTCAGCACCGGCAGCAGGTGGTCGAGGTTGTGGCCGTCGACCGGGCCGACATAGTGAAAACCCATCTCCTCGAACATCGTGCCGCCGCCGACGACGAGGGAGCGGGCGTATTCCTCGGCCTGCACCGCGCGCTCGTAGAGCCGCTTCGGCAGCAGCTTGCCGAGTTGCTTCGCCGTTTCGCGGATCGAGCGGTAGGTGTCGCCCGAGGCCAGCCGCGCGAGGTAGGCCGACATCGCGCCGACCGGCGGGGCGATCGACATGTCGTTGTCGTTGAGGATCACGATCAGCCGCGAATGCAGCGCGCCGGCATTGTTCATGGCCTCGTAGGCCATGCCCGCCGACATCGAGCCGTCGCCGATCACCGCGATCATGTTGCGACGGTTTTTTGGGGTTTCGCCGCGCGCCTTCAGATCGGCTTCGTGCAGGTCGCGGCCCACCGCCATGCCGAGCGCGGCCGAGATCGAGGTCGAGGAATGCGCCGCGCCGAAGGGGTCGTACTCGCTCTCGCTCCGCTTGGTGAAGCCCGACAGGCCCCCGCCCTGGCGCAGCGTCCGGATGCGATCACGCCGCCCGGTGAGGATCTTGTGCGGATAGGCCTGGTGGCCGACATCCCAGACGATGCGGTCGGAGGGCGTGTCGAAGACGTGATGCAGGGCCACGGTCAGCTCGACCACGCCGAGGCCGGAGCCGAGATGCCCGCCGGTCACCGACACGGCGTCGATCATCTCCGCCCGCACCGCATCGGCCACGGCGCGGAGGTCCGATTCCGGTAGACGCCGCAACGCGTCCGGGGTCGGGAGGTCGTCAAGGATCGATACGTCGACAAGAGCCAAAGTCGTCACCTGCTGTTCGTCGCGTTCCCACCACACGGGCGGATCTTCGAGGCCGTCGCCCGTGGCGCGCTGGCCGACTCCGCCGGACGGCAAAGCCGCCATCCTGGCGTAAGAAGCCTATCTCGATCCGGCCTTACGGTGCCATGATCCGGCGAGAGGCGGGACGCGGCATCAAGAGCTTTCGAGCGGTCCGCGTGCCTTTACGGTTAAGGCAGTTCGGTCCGCTCGCCTACAAGGCCCCGGGCATTACGGAATAGGGCGGCGATGATCAATATTGTGCATGCATTTTTCCGAGATGAGGGGCTCCGGTGCAACACAGGGTCGCGTCGCGCACTGGCTCGGATGCTGCCGCTCGTCGCCTTCATGCCCGCGTTGATCGCGTTCGACGTCCATGCGGCCGATGCCGCGCGCTCGCGATTCTGTGATTGGCCGACCGCGTGTCCCGGCCGTCGTCCGCCGGGCGCGCCCGACCGTGATGCCCGCCCGTTCGAGGGAACGCTCGGCCGGCCCTGTGCATACCGCTGGCGCTACACCCCGTCCGGCACACGCCAGGTGCGGGTCTGTTTTTAGGACAACCGGCATCATGATGCAGGATGCCCGCCGGCGAGCGCCTGCGCTCCTCGCCGCGCTCGCTCTCGCCGTCGGGCCCGCCGGGGCATCCGAATCCTGCCCCCGGCATTTCGCCGGCGGGCGGCCGCCGATGCTTGCAGACCCGAAGCTCGCCGCGGATACCGCGCCGCTCTGTTTCGACGCCTTCGCGATCCTGTTCTCGGGCCGTTCGCGGACGCCGCTCTATGCGGCCGAGCGGCTGACGCGCGCCAGCGTCGCAGCGGCACGCACCGTCGACCGGGCCGACGCGTTCCACGAGGAGGACCGCCTCCCCGCGCGTACGCGCTCGGAATTGGGCGACTACGTCCGAAGCGGCTACGATCGCGGCCACATGGCGCCGGCGGCCGACATGCCGACGCCCGAGGCGCAGGCCCAATCCTTCAGCCTGGCCAACATGGTCCCGCAGAACCGCACGGCGAACCGCAACGTCTGGTCCGGCATCGAAGAGCGCGTGCGCCGGCTCGCGGTCCGGCGCGGCGAGTTGTTCGTGGTCACCGGCCCGATCTTTTCGGGGCCGGCCGCCGAGGCGATCAACGGCCGCGTCCTGGTGCCGACGCAGATCTACAAAGCCATCTACGATCCGGCCCGCGGCGAGGCCGCCGCCTATCTCGCCGGAAACGACGCGACGGGTGCGTGGCGGGCCGTCTCGATCGCGACGCTCAAGGAGACCGCCGGGATCGACGTGTTTCCCGCGTTGCCGGACGCCGCCAAGGCGCGGGCGATGAGCCTGCCGGAACCGCTCGCGTCGTCCCGAGACGGCGGCCGTTCGGGCGCCGACGAGAGCTTCGGGTCCTGGGCGAAGCGCGCGCTGCACCAGATCCTGCGGCGCGTGTGGCGCGACCTGATGCGATCGATCTTTTGAGGAGAGTTCGATGCCCGACACGTCGCAGCCGGAGTTCCGACCCTTCGCCGATGATGCCGGCGTCCAGAACTTCGAAAACCTGTCGTTCGAGAACGGCACGACGCGGATCGCGCTGTACGGCTCGCTCGATCTCACGCGAGACCGGACGGGGCTGGACCGTGCGAGGGCTCTGCGGGCCGTGCTCGATGCGATCGTGACGGCGCTGGAAGCCGAGGACCTGCCTCAGGCCGTCGCCGAGACCACGCGAGCCTCCACGACCGTCAAGAATCCTTTCGCCTGAACATCCTGGCGGCCGTCGCGGCGTCGGTCCGCGCAGGCGACCGACACCCCCCGCATCCTTGCCGGGTCGTGGGCGCCCTGTTACGTCGGCGGGAATATCCCAATCGCTCAACGCGGATCGATGAAACCCGCGACGCGGCTCGATGGCGAGCCCGCGCCGGATCTCGACCCGCGACGGCCGCCCTGCGGCCGGCCGGAACCACGAGGACACCACGAATGGCCCGCGAATTCATCTACCACATGAAGGGTCTGACCAAGACCTATACCGGCGGCAAGAAGGTCCTCGATAACGTCAACCTGTCGTTCTATCCGGACGCCAAGATCGGCGTCCTGGGCATCAACGGCTCGGGCAAGTCGACCCTTCTGAAGATCATGGCCGGCATCGACACGGAGTGGACCGGCGAGGGCTTCGTCGCCCAGGGCGCGCGCGTCGGCTACCTGCCGCAGGAGCCGCATCTCGATCCGGACAAGTCGGTCCGCGAGAACGTGATGGAGGGCGTGGCCGAGAAGCAGGCGCTGCTCGACCGCTACAACGAACTCGCCATGAACTACTCCGACGAGACCGCCGACGAGATGACGGAGCTCCAGGACAAGATCGAGGCGGCCAACCTCTGGGAGCTCGAATCCAAGGTCGACCAGGCCATGGAAGCGCTCGGCTGCCCGAGCGACGAGCAGCCCGTCGCCACCCTGTCCGGCGGCGAGCGCCGCCGCGTGGCCCTGTGCAAGCTGCTGCTCTGGGAGCCGGAACTGCTGCTCCTCGACGAGCCGACCAACCACCTCGACGCCGAGACGGTGAACTGGCTCGAAGGCCACCTCAAGAACTACCCCGGCGCGATCCTGATCGTGACCCACGATCGCTACTTCCTCGACAACGTCACGAGCTGGATCCTCGAACTCGATCGCACCAAGGGCATCCCCTACGAGGGCAACTACTCGGCCTGGCTTGTGCAGAAGCAGAAGCGCCTGCAGCAGGAGGGCCGCGAGGAC
This sequence comes from Methylobacterium sp. WL9, assembly GCF_008040035.1. Taxonomy (NCBI): domain Bacteria; kingdom Pseudomonadati; phylum Pseudomonadota; class Alphaproteobacteria; order Hyphomicrobiales; family Methylobacteriaceae; genus Methylobacterium; species Methylobacterium sp. WL9. Next base: position 8,100 of record NZ_VRVE01000110.1, on the reverse strand, counting down.
ATGGCCCGCCAGCGCTCGATCAACCGCGAGCAGGAATGGATCGCCGCCTCGCCGAAGGCCCGCCAGTCGAAGTCGAAGGCGCGTATCACCCGCTACGAGGAGCTGGTGGCCAAGCAGAACAACAAGGTCGACGCCTCGGCGCAGATCGTCATTCCGATCGACGAACGGCTCGGCAACAGCGTCATCGAGTTCGACCACCTCAACAAGGCTTTCGGCGACCGCCTGCTGATCGAGGATCTCTCGTTCAAGCTGCCGCCGGGCGGCATCGTCGGCGTGATCGGTCCGAACGGCGCCGGCAAGACCACCCTGTTCAAGATGATCACCGGCGCGGAGAAGCCCGACGGCGGCGACATCTCGGTCGGTGCCACGGTGAAGCTCGGCTACGTCGACCAGTCGCGCGATGCGCTCGATCCGGCGGCGACCGTCTGGCAGGAGGTCTCGGGCGGCAACGACATCATCTATTTCAACAAGCGCGAGATCAATTCCCGCGCCTATTGCGCGGCCTTCGCCTTCAAGGGCGGGGACCAGCAGAAGAAGGTCGGCACGCTCTCGGGCGGTGAGCGCAACCGCGTCCACCTCGCCCGCACGCTGAAGGGCGGTGCCAACGTCCTGCTGCTCGACGAGCCCACCAACGATCTCGACATGGAGACGTTGCGGGCGCTCGAGGATGCGCTCGAGGATTACGCCGGCTGCGCCGTCATCATCAGCCACGATCGCTGGTTCCTGAATCGCATCGCGACCCACATCCTCGCCTTCGAGGGCGACAGCCACGTCGAGTGGTTCGAGGGGAACTTCTCGGATTACGAGGAGGACAAGAAGCGCCGCCTCGGGACGGATTCGATCCTTCCGAAGAAGCTGAAGTACAAGAAGTTTTCGCGGTAGTCCTTAGGCGTGGAGGCTGACGGCCTCGCGCAGGTCTCGCGCATCCGTCAGCCGCCGGCCCGCCCGTCGCATCGCCCCGAGCATCGCGCGGTCGGGAAACCCGCAATAGGGCTGGACCGGAACCGTCCGCCCCTGCGGCACCGCCCCGGTGGCGGCGATCCCGTCGAGAACGCTTTCCAGAAGCGGCAGGCCACGTTCGTGCAGCACGATCGCTGCGCGGCTCGCCGTGACGTCCGCGGGAAGACTCACGGCCTCCTGAGCCAGGATCGCGCCGGCATCGATCGCCGGCGCGAGCCGGTGCACGGTGACGCCGAAGGCGCCCTCCCCGTCGGCCAGCGCGTGGATCGTCGGCACGGGGCCGCGGTGGCGCGGCAACAGGCTCGGATGGACGTTCAGGCCGCCGAGCGGCGCCATCGCCAGCGTCTCGGCCGACAGGATCTGGTCGAAGTGGAAGGTCACGATCAGGTCGGGCGCGTGCCGGCGAAACAGCGCGGCGACCTCGGGCCCGTTCACGTCGTCGAGGCTGGCGGTCGGGATGCCGAGGCGCCGGCACAACGGCTTCAGCGGCGTTGCCTCCGGCAATTCACCGCTGCCGGCAAACCGCTGCGTCAGCGGTGAGAGCGGGCGCAGCAGGTCGGGCAGTCCGAAATTCACCGCGAGATAGGGCAGGATGCCGGGGCCGGAGCGGGCGAGGTGGCGGCGGACCTGTCCGACGAGGCCGCCCGTCGAGGGCCGCTCGGCGTTCGACAGGCCGACGAAGGCGATGCTCCCGGCATGGTCGGCGACGAACCGGCGGACCGTGCGGGCGTTCGGCAAGGCCTCCAGCGCGAACAGCGCGAGCCGCGGCCGGGTCATCGGGTGTCCTGCCGGATGCGGAAGCTGAAGGCGCGCATGCCGAGTTCGCGCAGCCATTCGGGGGCAAGCCCCGCTGCCCGGGCCGCGTGAAAGAGCAGCCATGGAAAGGCGATGACGGCGGCGTTGCGTGCGAGCCCGCGTGCGATTTTCCGGGCTGCCACCTCGGCGCTGGTCTCCAGCGGGCGCCAACCCTGATAGGCGCTGCCCATCGCCGTCTTGACGTAGCCCAGCGTCACGACGTTCACCTGCACGCCGAACGGCTTCAGCTTCTGGCGGAGCGCCAGGCCGTGGGCGAGCAGGGCCGCCTTGCTGCCGCTATAGGCCGGCGCGTCGGGCAACGGCGCATAGGCGGCGAGCGAGCCGACGAGGCAGATCTGGCCGCTGCCGCGGGCCTTCATGAGCTCGATGCAGGGCAGGACGACGTTGAGCGCGCCGGAGAGGTTGGTGTCGAGCGTGGCGAAAGCCATCTCCTCGGTCTCGATGCCGCCGTCCGGATGGCCGCCGTTGATGCCGGCGGCGATGATCGCGAGGTCGAGCGCGGTCTCGGCATGGAGCGCGCGCACCCGTGCCCCCACGGCCGTCCGGTCGCGCACGTCGAGGGGCTCGATGCGGACCTCCGCGCCTTGCGCCCGGCAGATCCCGGCGATGGCGTCGAGGCGGACCGGATCGCGGGCGTTGAGGACGAGGAGCGTTCCGGGCCGGGCATAGTGGCGGGCGAGGGCCGCGCCGATGCCGCTGGAGGCGCCGGTGATCAGGATGACGGGCATTTTTGAAGCTGACGGATTCGCGGGAGGCCGGCTCAGGCCGAGTCGGCCACGCGTCGGGCGATCAATAGACCGGCGAGAGGGTGCCGTCTTCGGTGCCACTCTCGCGGGCCGAACGCGCGAGGGCGAGGGCCACGGGCGGTAACACGGATTCGAGCCTCGGCACCGCGCCGGCGACGGCCCGCTCGATCGCCGGCTTCGAGAAATAGCCGCCGTTGATCTGGGTCCGGTGGATCACCACGCGGCGGAAATCCGCCATCAGGTCCAGGTCGGGCGGCGTCGGCGCATGCCAGAAACTGTCGATCCCGCCCTGATGGGTCAGGCCCGGCATGTTGTAGATCGCGCTGCCGGTGGCCAGGGTCGGGCGCCCGCGCTCGAGCGACAGCATCCCTACCGTTGAGTTGACGAGGACGACGCCGCGGCTGCCGTCGATCAGCGCCTGCAGGTCGCCGCCGTCGATGAAGTCGATCCGGTCGTTGACGCCGTGGCGCTTGGCCGACTGACGGGCGCGCTTGCGCCAGTCCATGATCCCGCTGTCGAGGGGATGCAGCTTCACGAGCAGGCGCGTCGCAGCGCCGGGATGCTGACCGCAATACTTGGCGAAGGACGCGATCACCCGGTCCATGAAGCCCTCGACGCCGAGGAACGGCGAGTGCACCCGGATCTGGTAGTCGCTGTCGAGCTGGAGCGGCAGCAGGAAGTAGTCGGCCTGGATCGCGCCGTAGATCCGGTTGACGTCGGCCGCATGCCGCCGCGTCCGGCCGCGCCGCAGGAACTTCTTGATCCAGCCGCCGTACTCGGCCGCGATGTGGTTCGGCCGATGGCTGCGGAAACCGGGATAGAAATACGGGAAGCCGATATTGGCGAGGTTGTAGGCGATGTCCCAGACGCTGCGCCGGGCCATGTCGCCGGAGAGCGGCATCGCGCGACCCTGCTGCGGCAGGCGGCGGGCGATCGCCCGGATCTCGGCGGCGCTCTTGGGCAGCGAGGAATTGCCGTTCACGCCGCCGTGCTCGCAGGTGATCCAGTTCGGCCGGACGTAGCCCTCCTCGAAGACGTGCACGCGCACGCCCAGCGGCTTGGCCGCCAGCATCGCGGCCACGTGATAGGGCCGGCAATCGCCGAACAGCACGAGGTCGGTGACGGCGTGCTCGCGGATATAGGCTTCGAGATGGCCGGCCCAGTTCTCGCTGCTGCCGCGATAATCGTCGCAGTCTCCGCGCCAGAACAGCCAGTCGCCGGAGGAGAAGTTGATCCGGCGGACCTTGTGCCCGCGTTCGCGCAGGGCATTGCCGAGATCGGAGAAGAACGGGGAGGCGATGCCCTGCAGAAACAGGAAAGTCGCGATCGGCGAGCGCGGGGTGTTCGGACGGGGCTGCGGCATGCCGGAGTGTTTTGTCCTGGGCCCGCTGCGATCCGAGCCTTCGGCTGTCATGCCGGCCGCTCTCGAGATGGGTCGCACGCTCCCGGATCCCTGATCAATCCGAGTTTCTGCGTGCATTCTGGTTTCCCGAGGCGCGTTGCCGGTGGGTCACAGGCCGTTGCGCGAGCGGGTTAGCTGTCGCCCCGGATTGCGGCCTGCATGTGATGCTCGCCCGGAAAAAGCGGCCCGGCCGAAGCCAGCATTCGCTTTCGCGGTGAAGAGCGGGTTAAGCGCTGGCGTCGCCGCCGACATTTCGGTTCGACGGGCGTTTCCCGAGGTGATCTAAGGCGCGCTTTCCCGCGCACCGCCCGTCCGGCCTCCCATGTCCAAGCCGCCGCCATCGTCGCTGTTTCCGACCGGGCGCATGATTCGGCATCTGCGCCGCGAGATCGAGGCCGTCACCGGCAGCGTCTTCGCGCAGGGCCCGAACGGCGTCTTCGCGGCACGCCGCGGCTCGCTGGCCGAGTCGACGCTGACGGCCGTGGGCCGTTCCGTGCTGAGCGTCGCGCCCGGTCCGCTGCTGAGCCCCTACGATACGCCGGAGACGGGGTTCGCGAGCCTGCGCGTCACGCTCGACGGCCGGCCGTATGGTGGTGGCGAACCGTCTGCCGGGCTCGCCGGTCAGTTGCGCCGCCATCGCCCGTTCGGCGCCAACCGGGCTCCGCCGGCGGCCCCCCTGCCGGAGATCGTCTCGGGCCGTCCGGCTTTGGTCCTGGTCGAGCCGGACCTCGCCGCCGCACCGCGCCGCCTGCAGGCCTTTCTCGACCGCGTGCTGGCCGCGGTTCCGGATGGCCGCCTCGTCGCGGCCGGCCCGGACGGGGTCCCGGCGCTCCGTCTCGCCGTGCCGCGTCTGAGCGTCCTCGCCGAACCCGTGGATCCCTGGTCCCTGTTCGACCGGGTTTCGCGGGTCTACGTCGCGAGTGAGGACGCCGCCTGCGAGGCGCAGCTGGCCGGAGTCGAGACGATCTGCCTCGCCGCGGACGGCTCGCGCGCGACGCCCGATCCGGCGCGGTCGCTCGCCCTGCGCTACGGCGCCGGCGTATACGCCTTCGATCCCTGGAGCCGCCGTCCGATTCCGATGGAGCAGGCCGTGGAACGGGTGGCGTGGCTGCGCGAGACCTTCGCCGGTCAGGCGCGCCGCACGGTCTATGTCGGCATCTCGCGCTGGAAGCGTCCGGCCCTCGACGTCTTCGCCGACGGCCCCGCCGGCCCTCCGATTCACACCATGACCGCGGAGGATGCCGTCGCGGCGGCCGTTCGGAACGGTGCGCAGGTCCAGGCCTGGGCGACCCGGATGCCGGAGCGCTTGGCAGCTCTCTGCGACGAAGCAGGAATTCCGCTTTCGCGGATCGAGGACGGTTTTCTGCGTTCGGTCGGACTCGGCGCCAGCCTGCAGCCAGGCGCCTCGATCGTCGTCGACGATTCCGGCATCTACTACGACCCGCGCACCGAGAGCCGCCTCGCCCGGATCCTGAAGCAGACTGCGTTTGCGCCGGAGATCGTGTCGCGAGCGCGCGCGCTGCGGGAATCGATCGTGGCGCGGCGGCTCAGCAAGTACAATGTCGGCTTGGCAGAAGTCGGGACCGACTGGCCGTCCGGCCGGCGGATCGTGCTGGTGCCGGGGCAGGTCGAGGACGATGCCTCGGTGCAGTACGGCTCACCCCTGGTGCGCACCAATCTCGGGCTGCTGCAGGCCGCCCGCGCCCGCAACCCGGACGCGTTCCTGCTCTACAAGCCCCATCCCGACGTCGAGGCGGGTTTCCGGCCGGGGGCGATCCCCGACGCGGACGCGCTGGCGATCGCCGACCGGCTCGTCGGCGGCCTCGCCATCGTCGACCTGCTCGACCGGGTCCACCACGTCGAGACCATGACCTCGCTCGCCGGTTTCGAGGCGCTGATCCGCGGCCTCACCGTGGCGGTCCACGGCCGTCCCTTCTATGCCGGCTGGGGCCTGACCGAGGATCTCGCCCCGAACGCGGATCGCGGCCGCAGGCTCGCCCTGGACGAACTCGCGGCCGGCGCGCTGATCCTGTATCCGCGCTATCTCGATCCCGTCGCGATGAAGCCTTGCGAGCCGGAGCAACTGCTCGACCGGCTCTCGGCCGTGCGTGACGCGGCGGGGCCGTCCCGGCTCGCCATCGGCAGCGTTCGTCACGGGGTGATGCGCGCCCGCTACGCCCTTCTGAACCCGATCGTGCGACGCCTGCGCGCCCGCCGCGGCGTCCGTGGCGCCCCACGCTAGGCAGCGTCGCGCTGGCTGGTCAGCGCGGATCTGCCTAGCGTCTTGTGTTGCCGCGGGTTTTCCTCGGAAAGCCGCGGGGCAGCTTACCGAAACCAGCTCAGAAACCCCCTGCCGTTTCCGATGTCCGTGATCCTGCCCCTCGTCGTCGCCCTCGCCGGCTCCTTCGCGATCGAGGCCGCCGCCACGCCCCGCCGGGTGAGCGTCCGGCCCGGCGACGTCGCGATCCGGCTCGGCTCCTATGCGCTGATCGCGGCGTTCTGGTTCGTGTTCTCGTGGCGGCCGTGGCTCGCCTGCCTGTCGATCGTGGCGACCATCGTGGTCACGGTGCTGATCAACCGCCTCAAGCGCCGCGTGCTCGGGGAGCCGCTGGTGTTCAGCGACCTCGCCCTGCTTCGCCAGGTGCCGCGGCATCCCGAACTCTACTACACCACGCCGCTGACCCATCCGCGCACGGCGGGGCCGCTGCTGCTCGGGTTCGCCGCCGCCGCCTTCTGGTACACGGTCGAGCCGGCGGCCCTGCCGCACGGTCTCGGTCCGAGCCTCGCTGCGATCGTCGCGCTGCCGCTCGCCCTGCTCGCACTCGGGTTCGCGGCCCGGACCCGGCCCGGCCGCGCCGCGATCGCCGCGCGCTTCCCCGTGCCGGACCTGGAAGCCGACGTGGCCCGCTACGGCGTGCTCGCCACGATGCTCGCCTATTGGGCACGCCGCGACGCCGAGGCGGCAGCGCCGCCATCGGCGGAACCACTGTCCCTGCCGCCGGACCGCGGTGACGCGGTCGTCGTCGTGGTCCAGCTCGAATCCTTCATGGATCCGGCCCGCCTCGGCGGTGCGCCCCTGCCGATGATGGAGCGGGTCCGCAGCGAGGCGGCGCAGTACGGCCGGCTCACCGTGCCGACGCACGGGGCCTACACCATGCGCTCCGAGCACGCCGCGCTGACCGGACGCGAGGGCGCGAGCCTCGGCTTCGGCGGCTTCGACCCCTACCTCTCCAGCGGCGGCCGCGAGCCGACGAGCCTCGCCCGCCTCGCGCGGGCGGCGGGCTACGAAACGGTGTTCGTCCACCCCTACCACCGCGACTTCTTCGACCGCGCCGGCGTGATGAAGGAACTCGGCTTCGACCGCCTGATCATGCACGAGGATTTCGCGGACGCCCCGCGCGTCGGCCCCTATGTCGGCGATGCGGCGGTGGCCGAGCGCATCCTGGCAGAGGTGCGGGGGCGGCGCGGTCCGATCCTCGTGTTCTGCGCCACCATGGAGAACCACGGCCCCTGGAAGCCGGGTCGGCTCCCCGGCATCGACGACCCGCTGGAGCAGTATTTTCACCATGTGGGCAATGCCGGCCGGGCGGTCGAGGCGCTGGTCGACGGGCTCTCGGCGGACGAGGCGACGCTGTGCGTCTTCGGCGATCACGCGCCCTCCCTGCCCTGCTACCGCCCCGGCGACGGGGATCCGCGGACGGATTACGCCCTGTTCCGGTTCGGCCGTCCGTCCACGGACGCGCCGCGCCGGGTCGATCTCCGGATCGCGGCGCTCGGGTGTCGCCTGCGGGACGCAGTCCGTTCCGAAACGGCGTCGGCGTCGGATCCAAGCGTGGCCGTGCCACGCTCGTGACGTATTGGTGCCGAACGGCTGAGCTTGGGCCGGCTGACGCCGCGCCCCGGTCGATCTCAGGCACCCGTTAAACCGATCGCAGCGATTTGACGGGTATTCGGAAGAGACCCAGCCCCGGGAGCGGGTTCGCCCGTGCGCCGGATGGAGATGTGTTCATGGTGCGTATCGCGGCTCCCGCAGCCCTGCTGGCCTGTCTGGCCTCGGGCTGCTCGTATCTGCCGGCGTCTGGTCCGACGTCGCGTGCGATCGTGGACGGGGCGGACGTCGCGACGCCCCAGGGGGTGTATGCGCGCTACGAGCTGATCGACGTCGACCCGGCGATC
>NZ_VRVE01000010.1:0-74300 GCF_008040035.1 Methylobacterium sp. WL9 | reverse complement strand
GCATCGCGCCGCACCGGTCGCCGAATGCCGGCTGGCCGGAGGCGGCGATGGCGGGGGCGCTCGGCTTGCGGCTTGCCGGACCGCGGGTCTACGGCGAGACGCGGGTCGAGGATGCCTGGATGGGCGACGGCCGGGCCGAAGCCGGCCCGGCGGATGTGAAGCTGGCGCTGCGGCTCTACCGGACGGCGTGCCTGCTGCTGTTCGGCCTCGCCTGCGCCGGTCTCCTCGTCATGGTGCTGTGACGGCCCGCGCCGTCACAGGCATGGTGTGACGATCGTCCCCTTCTTTTCCTTGAGTGCGTCGCGAACGTTCAGAAGCGAATAGCGCTCCGACTTGTCGAGGCTCGGATACTCGATCGTGAAGTCGGCCGCCCGGCTCGCGAGGAGGGCTTCGGCCAGATTCTGCAGCGTGAAACGGGCGCCACGCGCTTCGGTGGGACCGTAGCCGCCGGTCACGGAGAACGGGAAGCTCTTGCCGTCGACGACGACCTGCACGTCGAGCGGTTTTTGTTTGGGCGCGGTGTCGGCGACGCCTTCCAGGATGATCCCCGAGCGAAGCTCGTCGGTGCCGGATCCGCAGAAGATGATGAAGTTGCCGCCGCTATTGTTGCGGATGCTCGCCTCGACGCTGCCCTGCCCGGTTCCGACGACCCAGCGGTAATCGACGGCCTCGGCGGGCGTCGCCGCCAGGATGGCGAGCAGGGCCACGACACGCTTCATCGGCATTCGCTCGAACTCCCGTTGCTCGCCACCAGAGCCGCGCCCGATCGCCTTGCAGGCGAGCTCGGCTGCAACACCGTGTTTCGTCGCGCACTCTGCCGAGCCGGCTCCCGCTTCGGCGATGTGCGCTCCGGCTTTTAGCGTGATCCGCCTCTGCCGGCGAGATCGCGGATACCGGCCAGCGCCAGCAACCCATCGCAATCGAGATGCGCTTCGAGGTGGTCCGCGAAGCCGTCGAGCACGGCTTCGATACCCGCCTCGTAGGATGCTCCTCCCGTTGCGGCGCCGAGCCGCGTCAGCCAGGCCGCGCGCTGCGCGTCGTCCGCGAACAGCCCGTGGACGTAGGTGCCGGACACCCGGCCGTCGGCTGAGACGGCCCCGTCGGCCCGGCCGTCGGCGAAGCGCAGCAGCGGGCGGGCGGCGTCCGGCCCGGTGGTGTCGCCGACATGCATCTCGTAGCCGCTGAACGGCACCCCGTCCGGCTCGCTCGTGCCGGTGACGGCGACGAGGCGCTTGGCGGCCGTCATCACCGTTTCGATGTCGAGGAGGCCGAGCCCGTCGATGCTGCGCGGCGCACCCTCGATGCCGTCCGGGTCGCCGATCCGCCGCCCGAGCATCTGGAAGCCGCCGCAGAGGCCGAGGACGCGGCCACCCCGGCGGACATGCGCGCGGATGTCGACGTCCCAGCCCTGGGCCTGAACGAACAGGAAATCGTCGATCGTCGTCTTCGAGCCCGGCAGCAGCACGAGGTCGACATTGGCGGGGATCGGCTCGCCGGGGCGCACCCAGACCACCTCGACGCCCGGCTCCTGCCGCAGCGGATCGAGATCGTCGAAATTCGCGATATGCGGCAGCACCGGCACGGCGACGATCGCGCCGGCGCCGGTCCGCGCGATCGGCGGCGCCAGACTCATCGCGTCCTCGGCGGGCAGGCGCGCGGCGGCGTGGAAGTGCGGCACCAGGCCGAACGGCGTCCAGCCGGTGGCCTCGGCGATCATCGCCATGCCATCGCTGAAGAGCGTCGGGTCGCCGCGAAACCGGTTGACGATGAAGCCGCGGATCATGGCGGCGTCGTCCGGATCGATCACCGTCTTGGTGCCGACGAGGCTCGCGATGACGCCGCCGCGGTCGATGTCGCCGACCAGCACCACCGGCGTGTCCGTTGCGCGGGCAAAGCCCATATTGGCGATGTCGCCACGGCGAAGGTTGATCTCGGCGGGCGAGCCGGCGCCCTCGACCAGTACGATGTCGGCCTCGCCCTCGAGATGCTCGAAGCTCTCGATCACCGAGGCGAGCAGGCGCGGCTTCCAGCCCTGGTACTCCCGCGCCTTGGCGGTGCCGACCATCCGGCCCTGCACGATCACCTGCGCGCCGACATCGCTCTGCGGCTTCAGCAGCACCGGATTCATGTGGACGGAGGGTGCGACCCGCGCGGCGCGCGCCTGCAGCGCCTGAGCCCGGCCGATCTCGCCGCCATCGGCGGTGACGGCGGCATTGTTCGACATGTTCTGCGGCTTGAACGGGCGAACCGCGAGACCACGGCGCGTAAACACGCGCGCCAGTCCCGCGACGATCAGCGATTTGCCGACGTCGGAGCCGGTGCCTTGGATCATCAGGGCGCGTGTCATCGATGCGGATCGCCCAGGGAGGGTGTGTTCAGGGGCGCCACATCATGCTCTTGGTCACGACCGCAGCACTCCACTCCAGCGCGACGGTGCAAGATGCCGCGGAGATTGCGCTGATGAATTCGCTTCCCGCCGTCATTCCGGGTTCCGCTGCGCGACCCGGGAATGACGTTGGAGGATTGCATGCTCGACGGCTCAGTCCCGTGGGCCTGCTAGAAGAACGGCCCCGGCCCATAGCCCCAACCGTAAGGACGCGGGCGGAACGGCGGGTACGGACCCGGTCCGAAGCCGGGACCGTAGGCGAAGACCGGGCGCGGACGGAACGGCGGCGGGCCGTAAAAGGGCGGCGGTCCATCGAAGCCATCATCGAAAACCTCGCGGTAGATTGGCCGCGGTCGCAGATAGACCGGGCGCTCGACCACGACCTCGCGCACGATGCGCCGGGTCCGGTAGACCGGACGCTCCACGACGACCCGGCGCACGATCGTGCGTGGCCGGTAGACGGTGCGGGTGCGGATCTCGGGCGGCGCCCGATAGGCCTGGACGACCGGCTCGTCGGCCTGGGCCGGGGCCGCGGCGCCGAGGACGCCGCCGGTCAGCAGCAGGGCGCCGGTCAAGGCGAAGGCGAAGCGTGTCATGGTCCACCTCGTCGATGCGCGAGGCTCCGGGAAGGCGCCGCGCTGTTACGGCGAAGGTTGTGCAACGGCGCGATGGTGGCATCAAGACTGCGGCCGGATGGCGCGTGTCGCACGCGGATCGGACCTAGGCCATGCGCCGCGGTGACGGCGCGTTCCCATATGGAGGCCGGGCTTCTGTCCCGCCCCGATGGACCCGCACCCGGCACATCGTGCACGCGCTCTACCCAGGGGCGCGCTCGACGCTATGCCGCTCGCCCAAAGTCCCGACTGGCAGGATCGATACCCTCCTGTCCGTCGCGGCCGGTAACGCGGACGGTCACCGGATATCGCCTTCAGGCTGAGGCACGACGCCATTCCGCCGGATCCGAAGGATCGAAGGCAGGCGGCGAGATATCCGGGCCCGCCTCGGCTCAGAACTCGATCCCCTCCTGCGCCTTCACGCCCGCCGCGAAATGGTGCTTCACGCTGCCCATCTCGGTGACGAGGTCGGCGGCTTCGATCAGGGCCGGCTTGGCGTTGCGGCCGGTGACGACGATGTGGAGGTCCGGCCGGCGGGCGCGGAAGGCGGCGACCACGGCGTCGAGATCGAGGTAGTCGTAGCGCAGCGCGATATTGAGCTCGTCGAGGATGACGAGGCGGATGCTCGTGTCGGCCATCAGGCGCTCGGCCTCGGCCCAGGCATGCTTGGCGGCGGCGAGGTCGCGGGCCTTGTCCTGGGTCTCCCATGTGAAGCCCTCGCCCAGCGTGTGCCAGTCGATCTGGTCCCCGAACGCCTTGATGGCGTGCTTCTCGCCCGTGTCCCAGGCGCCCTTGATGAACTGCACGACTCCGACGCGCCAGCCGCGGCCGAGGGCCCGCAGCATCAGGCCCCAGGCCGCCGTCGATTTGCCCTTGCCGGGGCCGGTATGGACGATGAGCAGGCCCTTCTCGATCGTTTTCTCCGCGACCTCGGCATCCTGCACGGCCTTGCGCTTCTCCATCTTTTCGCGATGGCGGGCTTCGTCGTCGCTCATGCGGGCGCTCCGGGATTGTCGGGGGAGGGTTTGACGGTCATCGGCAGCCCGGCGACCATGAAGACGACGCGGTCGGCTTGCTGCGCCAGCCGCTGGTGCAGCCGCCCGGCCTCGTCGCGAAAGCGGCGGGCGAGCGCGTTGTCCGGCACGATGCCGAGGCCGACTTCGTTGGAGACCAGCACCAGCGGGCCTCGGGCGGCAGCGCAGGCGTCGCGAAGCGCGTCGACGGCGGCAGGCAGGGCCGATTCGGCGAGCATCAGGTTGGTCAGCCAGAGCGTCAGGCAGTCGACGAGCACCGGGCCATGCGCGGCGGCGACCGCCTGAGCCAGATCCGTCGACACGTCCTGCGTGATCCAGCCTTCGGGCCGCCGCTCGCGATGCAGGGCGATCCGCGTCCTCATCTCGTCGTCCCAGGCCTGTGCCGTGGCGAGATAGCGCCACGGACCGGGGCCGGCCTCGATCAGCGCCTCCGCGTAGCGACTCTTGCCGGAACGGGCGCCGCCGAGCACCAGGGTCATGCGAGGGGCGGTTGCAGTCATCCGCCTCCCTTGCCGCGCACGGAGCCGAAGGTCAAAGCGGATCGTTCGTGGCGGGCGCGGTCACTGCGCGGCGCTGTTGCGCCTCACCGAGACGCGGTTCGGCACCTGATCCGGCTCCGGCCGCCAGAGCGGGACGAGGACACGCAGCCAGGCGCGGGTCTCCTCTCCGCCAAGGTTGCGCTGGGCGATGTCGCGGGTGACGAAGGCCTGGATTGTAAACTTGTCGAACGCGTAGCCGACGAGGCCGCCGACCGCGACCTGGCCGACATGCCGGTAGCCCAGCCGGCCGGTCGGCAGGTCGGTCGAGCCGAAGGCGACGGCGCCGGCCTGCCACTTGCCGAAGCGCTTGGTCGCGGTCAGGTCGAGGTTCATGTAGTCGGAATAGAACACGCCGGTCGGCGAGGTGTTGTCCAACATCGTGCCGTAATGGAGGTTGGCCGTCAGGTTCCAGCCATCGCCGACGTAGCTGATCGCGAAGCGTTGGGCGATCGAGGCCGACCGGAGCGCGAAGAGCGTATCGCTCGGCCAGAAGCCGCCGAGGAAGTAGCTGACGCCGAGGTTGTCGCCGATCTTCCAGGCGACCTGAGCCGTCGTCAGCGGCTGGGCCAGGCCCGCCTGCCACGGCCCCTCCTGCGGGCTGACCGCGTTGAACGGGAACGACTGGATGAACCGCAGCTGTCCCCCCAGCACGGTCCAGGGGGTCGCCCACAGAAAGACGGCCAGATTGTTGTTGCCCTGGTTGTCCCGCGGCAGCGTCCCGCGCTCGGCGAAGCTCGAAGTGACGTTCATCTGGACGCCGGTTGGAATCTGCCAGCCCGTCGGCAGGCCGACGGTGATGCCCGGCAGCGCAGCGGACCGGGCAAAGGCCGCGGACGGCACCAGAGCAACGCCCAATGCTGCGGCTCGAAGAAGTTTCAACCCGCTTCGCCGCACTGCGCCAGTCATTGCTTCTCTTTCAACTCAACTAAAAGTTATAGTTTTGCGGAGCACAATCGATTGAAGTTGGAGTAAATTTGAATTGTACCGTACTATGCTTGATTATCGGGTCTGCATTCCTGCGTAAATTATGCATGTGCGTCACACGTCGTGTCATTCACGCAAAAAGAATAGCCTGCATGGGATCAAATCATTGCCTCGAACGTAGGTGGGGCGTCGCGCCGATTCGTTGCCCGCCCACTGTTTGCCGGGCGGCATCGACGGGAACGGCGCGGCGCGTCGTTGTGCCCGGCCGCGACAGCGTTTATGGAGAACCGGACGGTGCCTCGGAGACGGGGTGAAAAGGGAATGCGGTGAGAGGTTCGCCTCGAACCCGCGGCTGCCCCCGCAACTGTGAGCGGCGAGTTTCTGTCGAGAGCCACCGGAGCGATCCGGGAAGGCGGCAGGCGCATCGACCCGCGAGCCAGGAGACCTGCCGTCCCCCGTGTTCTCGATGCCGCCGGCGGGGCGGCCGGAGTTTTTCAAGATGTCCACGACCACCGCTACCGTTCAGACCGCCGCCGCCGCCAGCGAGAGCACCCGCGCGATCGTCATCGCCGCGCTGCTCGGCCTCGGTCTCGTGTTCATGACGGGCTTCGCCCCAGCCATGGCCCTGCACAACGCCGCGCACGACTTCCGGCACACGCAGAACTTCCCCTGCCACTGACGGCGCTGGAAGCGTGTCCGATCCTTTTCGATCGAGACACGCCTTTCATCCCTTGTTCTGACGCGCTCAGTCTCGTCGAAGCGGCATCCGCTCCGGCGACGAGCGCTCTAGCGCCGGACAGCATCTCATGATCATCCGATTGGTGTCGGCGGCCCTGGTCGCCGGCTTCCTCGCGGCCGTCGTCGCGACTGGCCTGCAATTCGCCCTGACCTCGCCGCTGATCCTCAAGGCCGAGGTTTTCGAGGCGCAGGCCGGCAAGCAGGCCTCGCTGTCGTCGCCCTTCGCCCATCTCATCGTACCGGCCCATGGCGATGCGCATGGCCATGGCGAGGGCGGCGCTGCGGAGGCGTGGCAGCCCGCGCCCGGCCTCGAGCGCATGGCCTATACCGGCCTCGCGACTCTCGTTGGCGGCGTCGGCTACGCCCTGCTCCTCGGCGCGGTGATGTTGGCGCTGAAGCGGGTGCCCTCCCCCGAGACCGGCCTCGCCTTCGGCCTCGCCGGCTTCCTCACCGTCGCGCTCGCGCCGGCCATGGGCCTGCCCCCGGAACTGCCGGGCATGGCCTCGGCGGAACTCGGGGTGCGTCAGGCCTGGTGGGTGATGACCGTCGCGGCCACGGGCCTCGGCCTCTACCTCATCGCCGTGCGCCGCGTGCCGCTGACCATCGCGGGCGGCCTCGTGCTCATCGTCGCGCCGCATCTCGCCGGGGCACCGCTGGTGGTCGATTCGGACTCGAAGCTGCCGGCGGCCCTGGCGGCACAGTTCGCGGCGCGCTCGCTGGGCATCAGCCTCGTGTTCTGGGCGGTGATCGGGCTGGCCTATGGCTGGGCCTGGAACCTTTTCGCAGACAAAGCCGTGTCTGGCGGGCGCTCCCATGCCTGAAGAGACCGTTCTCTACGTCTGCACCACCTGCCGCGCCGAGGGCGACACCTCGGAGACCCGCGCCGGTGCTCGCCTGTTGGCCGCGCTTCGGGAGCGGCTGCCCGAGGATACGGCAGGCCTGCGCGTCGAGGGCGTCGAGTGCCTCTCGGTCTGCAAGCGACCCTGCAGCGTCGCGGTCGCCTCGCCCGGCCGCTGGACCTACGTCTACGGCGACCTCGACGCCGAGGCCTCCGCCCAGACCATCCTCGCCGGCATCGGTCTCTATGCCGGCACCGTGGACGGCATCGTGCCCTGGCGCGAACGTCCGGAAGCCTTCCGCAAGGGCGTCGTCGCCCGCATCCCGCCATCGCCCCCCGTAAAGGAGGCCGGACGCCCATGAGCATCGTCGAAAAGATTCCCTGCACCATCGTCACCGGCTTCCTCGGTGCCGGCAAGACCACGCTGGTGCGCCACGTCATGGAGCGCTCGGCCGGGCGGCGGCTGGCCATCATCGTCAACGAATTCGGCGATCTCGGCTTCGACGGTTCCTTCCTCGCGTCCTGCGGCATCGAGGGCTGCAACGAGGATTCGGTGGTGGAGCTGCCGAACGGCTGCATCTGCTGCACGGTCGCCGACGACTTCGTGCCGGCGCTGAACACGCTGCTCGACCGGGCCGACCCGCCCGAGCACATCCTGATCGAGACCTCCGGCCTCGCGCTCCCAAAACCCCTGGTCCAGGCCTTCCAGTGGCCGGCGATCCGCTCGCGCGTCACCGTCGACGGCGTCATCGCGGTGGTCGACGCGCCGGCCGTCGCCGCCGGCTTCTTCGCCGAGGACCCGACCGCGCTCGCCAACCAGCGCGCCGCCGACCAGGCGGTGGACCACGACAACCCGCTCGAAGAGGTGTTCGAGGATCAGATCCTCTGCGCCGACCTCGTGGTGATGAACAAGGCCGACCTGATCGACGCCGCCGCCCGCGAAAAGGTCCGCGCCGACATCCTCGCCCACCTGCCGCGCGCCGTGAAAATCGTCGAGACCGAGCACGGCCGGATCGATCCGCGCGTGCTCCTCGGCATCCAGGCCGCCGCCGAGGACGACCTCGACGCCCGCCCCTCGCATCACGGCGAAGGCGAGGACCACGATCACGACGACTTCGAATCTGTCGCGATGGACATCGCCGACACCAAGACCGCCGAAGACCTCGCCGCCCGTGTCACGGCGGCCGCCGAGATCCCCGGCGTGCTGCGCATCAAGGGGTTCGCCGAAGTCACCGGCAAGCCGATGCGCCTCGTCGTCCAGGGCGTCGGGCGCCGCATCGCGCATCACTACGACCGCCCGTGGAAGCCGAGCGAGCCGCGCGACGGCAAGCTGGTGGTGATCGGGCTGAAGGGTTTCGACCGAGCGGCCGTCGCGGCGGCGCTCAAGCCCTGATCGCTTCTGTCGGCAAGACCGGCCAATTCCTGTAGAAGCTGTTGTGATGTTGGAGCCTGCTCCCCAGCCGATGAGCGTCGCGGCCTTCTTCGCCTGGCAGGAGCGCCAGGCGGAGCGCTACGAACTCGTCGGCGGCGTGCCGGTCCGGATGATGGCGGGTGCCCGCAACGTCCACGACGACATCGTCGTCAATCTGGTGGCTGCGCTCCACACCGCGCTTCGCGGAAGCGGCTGCCGTCCCTTCACCGGTGACGGCAGCGTCGAGACGCTGCCCGGCCAGATCCGTCGGCCGGATGTCGGCGTCGATTGCGGCGCACGCGATCCGAGCGGGCTGAAAGCCGCCGCGCCCCGGCTCGTCGCCGAGGTCCTGAGCCCAAGCACCCGCGACTTCGATGCCTTCGAGAAGCTTGGCGAGTACAAGACGCTCGATTCCCTCGCCCACATCCTGCTGATCGAGCCGAACGCGGCCGAGGTCATGCTGTGGTCGCGCGACGACGAGCGCGCCTGGATCAAGCAGCGCATCGTCGGCCTCGGTGCTTCGGCCGAGCTTCCCGCTCTCCGCATCACCCTGGCTCTCGCCGATCTCTACGACGGCGTCGCCTTCCCCGCCCGGCCGCGCCTCGTCCAGGACGAGACGCCCGGCGGCGCGGCAGGCTGAGCGCCGCGCCATGCACCTCCTGCGCGTCGACACGGTCTCGCTCGACGAGGGCGAAGCGGCCATCGATCTCGGGCAGAGCCCGGGCGACGTCGTCGTGCTCTCCTTCACCGACAGCGACCTCGCCGGGATCGCGAGCGCCTATGCCGCCGAGCCCGAGCTGCCGTCGCTGCGCTTGGCCAAGATGGCGCAGCTGCGCCACCCGATGTCGGTGGATGTCTACGTCGATGCGGTGGTCGCGCGGGCGAAGGTCTGTGTGATCCGCTGCCTCGGCGGGCTCGATTACTGGCGCTACGGCATCGAGCGCGCCGCCGCCGCCGCCCGCGCCCATGGCGTCAAGCTCGCGGTGCTGCCCGGCGACGACCGGCCGGATTCGCGGCTCGACGCCTTCTCGACCGTGCCGCTGGCGCTTTCCGAGACCCTCGACGCGTATTTTCGCGCCGGCGGCGCCGACAACCTGCGCAACCTGCTGCGCCGCCTCGCGTCGGAGGCCGGCACGCCCGTTTCCTACGAGCCGCCGAAGGCGCTCCCGCGCGGCTTCCCCTGGTGCCCCGGCTGCGGACCGTTCGCCGTCGAGACCGCTTTGGCCTCGGCCGGGCCGGGGCCGACGGCGATGCTGCTGGTGTATCGCTCGGCCGTGCTGTCGGGCGAGAGCGGACCGGCCGTCGCGATCATCGCCGCGCTCAGGGAACGTGGCATCGGTTGCGTCACCCTCGCGGTGTCGAGCCTGAAGGATCCGGAGGCCGTCGCCGCCGTGCGCGCGGCCATCGCGGCCCGACGCCCCGACATGGTCATCGCCGCCACCGCCTTCTCGGCGCGTGAGGATGCCGGCTTCGTCCTCGACGCCGCCGATTGCCCTGTGCTCCAGGCCTACACGGTCGGCGCGCCGCGCGAGGCCTGGATGGCCTCGGCCCGCGGCATGAACGCGGCCGATCTCGCCATGCAGGTCGCCCTGCCGGAATTCGACGGGCGGCTCTCGGGCTTTCCGGTGTCCTTCAAGGAGGAGGCCGAGCCGATCGAAGGTTTTGTCGAGCGCCGCGCCGTGGCCGACCCGGAGGGAATCGCGGCGTTGGCCGACCGGGCGGCCGCCTGGGTTCGTCTCGCACGGACACCGCGTGAAGACCGGCGGATCGCGCTGGTGATGTCGGATTATCCTGCGCGCGGCGGCCGGGCCGGCTTCGCCGTCGGGCTCGATACGCCGGAGAGCGCGCGGGCGATCGCCGACGATCTGGCCGGTGCCGGGTATGCCGCCGGGGTCCTCGCGGATGAGGGCGCGCTGATGCGGGCGCTGACCGGGGGCGAGGCGACGTTTTCGGTATCGCTTGCGACGTATCGAGGCTGGTTCGGGCAGTTGCCGCCTGGGTCGCAGGATGAGCTGATCGAGCGTTGGGGCGAACCGGTAGCCGATCCAGTCTGCTGCGAGGGCGCGTTCCGTTTTCGCGCAGTCGCTGCAGCTGTATCCCACCCACACCCTCATCCCGAGGTGCCGCAGCGAAGCGGAGGCCTCGAAGGAGGGCTCCAGATACGAGAGCGATCCCTGGAGCCCTCCTTCGAGGCCGCTGACGCGGCACCTCAGGATGAGGGTTTTGGTAGGATGGGCCGTCCTGCTGAAACGGCAAATGGGGGCAACCTCACCGCCTTCCTCCAACCCGACCGCGGCCGCGCGAGCGACCGCAAGGCCGGCTATCACGACCCCGACGAGCCGCCGACGCACGCCTATCTCGCGTTCTACCTCGGTCTGCGAAACAACTTCGACGCCCTCGTCCATCTCGGCACGCACGGCACCACCGAGTGGCTGCCGGGCAAGGCCGTGGCGCTCTCGCCCGGCTGCTGGCCGGCGCGGGCGGTCGGGGCGCTGCCGGTGGTCTATCCCTTCATCGTCGACGATCCTGGCGAGGCCGCTCCGGCCAAGCGCCGCCTCGGCGGCATCGCGCTCGGTCACCTGACGCCGAGCGTCGAGGCCTCGGGGCTGACGCCGGAGGCGGCGGCGTTGCGCGAGCTGGTCGAGGAGTATTCGTCGGCGAGTGTGCTCGATCCGCGCCGCGCCGGGCTGATCGCCGCCGCGATCCTTGACGAGGCGACCGCCGCCGGGCTGCTGGCGGGCGCGGGCATCACGGCGAACACGCCGATGGCCGACGCGTTGACCGCGCTCGACGCCCATCTCTGCGATCTCGGCGAGACTCCGATCCGCGACGGCCTGCACGTCTTCGGCCGTGCCGCACCCGACGCGCCGGCAGCTATGCGGGCCTGCGCCGAAGCCGAGCGCGCCGGGCTTCTGGCGGCGCTCGACGGCCGCTTCGTGCCGCCCGGCCCCGCCGGCTCGCCCTCGCGCGGGCGCAGCGACGTCATGCCGACGGGCCGCAACCTCACGACCCTCGACCCGCGCAGCCTGCCGACGCGGGCGGCGACCATGCTCGGCGCCAAGGCCGCCCACGCGGTGGTGCGCCGCTACCTGCAGGACGAGGGCGAGTATCCGGCCCGCATCGTCATGGACCTCTGGGCCTCGCCGACGCTCCGCACCGGCGGCGAGGACGTTGCGCACGCGCTCTCGCTGATGGGCGTACGCCCGGTCTGGGATAACGCCTCGACCCGCGTCACGGGCTTTGAGGTGCTGCCGCTCGCCGTGCTCGACCGCCCGCGCATCGACGTAACCTGCCGCGTCTCCGGCGCGTTTCGCGACACGTTTCCGGATACGCTGGCCCTCCTCGACCGCGCCGCCCGTGCCGTCGCCGAACGGGACGAAGAGGACGCGGAAAACCCCCTCGCCGCCTCGCGGCGCCGGGGTGAGTCGGCCGCCCGCGTCTATGGCGCCGCCCCCGGCCGTTACGGCGCGGGCGCGGCAGAGACCGCCCTCGACGGCGCTTGGTCCGAGCGGAAGGACTTGGGCCAAGCCTATCTCGACGCCACCACGCACGCCTTCGGCGGGCGCGAAGAAACCGGCGATGCCGGCTTCGCCGAGCGCGTCCGCCAAGCCGACGCCTATGTCCACGCCTTCGACGTCGCCGAGCGCGACCTGCTGGACGGCGATGCGGCTGCGGACGCCATGGGTGGATTCTTCGCTGTCGCGGCCGGACGCGAAACTGCGCCGCCAGCCCTCTACAGCCTCGACGTCTCGGACCCCGAGACACCGCGCACCCGCACGGCCCGCGAGGATGTCGACCGGCTGATCCGCGGCCGGCTCGCCCATCCGCGCTGGATCGACGGCCAGCTCCGACACGGCTGGCGCGGCGCGCAGGAACTGGCGCAGGGCGTCGACGCGGTCTTCGTGCTCGCAGCCACCACCGACGCCGTCTCAAGCGCCGACCTCGACCGGCTGCACGCGGCCTGGATCGGCGATCTCGACGTGTTCGAGCGCCTGCGCGCCGCCAACCCCGACGCCACCCGCGCCATCCTCGACCGCTTCGACGAGCTGCGCGACCGTGGCCTCTGGCAGAGCCGCCGCAACGCCGCGCCCACCGCCATTCTCATGCAGGACGCGGCGGAGTGAGCGGGGAGCGTCGTCGCCGCCCCGACGACCCGGCGCGGCGCGGCTGGTGCCCGAGCCTCGCCCGGCCGATGCCCACCGGCGACGGGCTGCTGGCGCGCGTGCATCCGCCGCTGGGGATCCTGAGCGCGACGCAGCTTCGCTCCATTGCCGAAGCGGCCCGCCGCTACGGCAACGGCCATGTCGATATCACCGCCCGCGGGAACCTGCAGATTCGCGGCGTGACCGAGGCGACGGCCTCGGCCCTTGCCGCCCGGCTCACGGAGGCCGGCCTCGCCGACATGCGCGCCGATGGCGGCCCGCAGCGGTTGACGCTGACGAGTGCCCTCGCCGGGTTCGATGCGGACGAGGCTATCGACGTTTTGGCGCTGGCGCGAGCCATCGAAGAGATTGGGCTCACGGTGCCGGGCTTGCCGGCGAAGACGCTGGTGGCGATCGACGGTGGCGGCCGTTGGGGGCTCGCCGCGGCGGAGGCCGACGTTTTCGTGAGTGCGACCAGAGCGGGGTGGGTCGCGATCGGATTGGCGTCCGAGACCGCAACCGACTGGTTCGCTGAGATTGCCATCGACGATGCACCAGCGGCCGTCGGCCGGGTGCTGAGCGCCTTCGTCGCCACAGGACGGCGGCGCGTGCGCGACCTCACCGAAACCGACAGAGCGCAACTCGTCGAGGCGCTCGCCGAACCGTCGCGCGCATCCCCCTCTCCCCTCTGCGGGAGAGGGTGGCCCCTGCGTCAGCAGGGGTCGGGAGAGGGGTGCGCCGGTCCCGGAGAGTTCGGAGCCGGCCGCTCTCCCGCCCGCTCCGCGGGCACCCTCCCCCATCCCAAGTCGGGCTTGGCCGACTTGGGCAGTAGAAGGACAGATCTCGGGCTTGCCCGAGATCTTTTGGGGGGGAGGGTTTTTGCCGGCGCGCCTGCACCCGGCCTGACGGCCCTGCCGTCCGGCCGCACGGCCATCGTCGTCGAAGCTCCGTTCGGCCGCTGCACGGCCGACAACCTCGATGCCGTCGTAGCCCTCGTGGTCGGTGCGCCATCACTCGATGAGGCTGAATTCCACCCCCGTCACTCCGGGGCCGCGCAGCGGAACCCGGAACCCACGACGGGGTACAGCGTGTCGGGTAGGTTCCGAGTTCTCGCTCGCAGCGAGCCAAGGAATGATGGGGATGCGCCCGAAGTTCGTCGCGCCGGTCCCGAGGCAGCGCTGGCCAGCGAGGACGCCATCCGCCTGACCCCCGACCGCGGCCTCGTCATCTTCGTTCCGCTAGCCCGAGCCGCATCCACCCTCGCCGGCCTCGCCACCGCCGGCTTCGTCACCGACCCGGCCGACCCCCGGCGCGCCGTCGCCGCCTGCCCCGGCGCGCCGGCCTGCGCTTCCGGCACGACGCCGGTGCCGGACCACGCCGCCCAGCTCGCCGACGCCTTCGCCCCCTTCGCGGCGCGCGGTCTCACCGCCCACGTCTCCGGCTGCGCCAAGGGCTGCGCGCATCCGCGCAAGGCCGGCCTTACGCTCGTGGCCGATGAGGAGCGTTATCGCGTCGTCGTCGACGGTGCGCCGGGGGATGGCGGGCACGCGCCGCGCCTGACTTTCGAGGCGGCGCTGGACCGCGTAAGGAGGGCCGATCCGGCCCGGTCCTTAGCCGGGATTTTCGGGCCATGAGTTCCAGGATTTCGAGTACGATGCGGCCCCGCTACGAGTATATTCGCGACGGCAGCGCGATCTATGCGCGCTCGTTCGCCATGATCCGCGCGGAGTCCGACCTCGCCCGGTTCTCGGGCATCGCCGAGCGCGTCGTGGTGCGGATGATCCATGCCTGCGGCATGACCGACCTGCCGAAGGACGTGGAACTGTCCGAAACCTTCGCCGAGGCCGGCGCGCGGGCGCTCGCGGGCGGTGCGCCGATCCTGTGCGACGTGCGCATGGTCGCCGACGGCGTCACCCGCAGCCGGCTCCCCGCGAAGAACCAGGTGATCTGCACCCTCGGCGACCCGCGCGTGCCCGATCTCGCATCGCAGTTGGACACCACCCGTTCGGCCGCCGCAATGGAGCTGTGGCGCGAGCATCTGCCGGGCAGCATCGTGGCCGTCGGCAACGCGCCGACCGCGCTGTTCCGCCTGCTCGAACTGCTGGACGAGGGCGTCGCGCCGCCGGCCGCCGTGATCGGCATTCCCGTCGGCTTCGTCGGCGCAGCCGAGTCGAAGGATGCGCTCGCTCGCGACGGCCGCGTGCCCTTCGTGGTCGTGCATGGCCGCCGCGGCGGCAGCGCCATGACGGCGGCCGCCGTCAACGCGCTCGCCTGCGAGGTCGAGTGATGGAGGCGAACGCGCAGGTCGACGCCAGCGCGCACGAGGCCGACGCCGCTCCGCGCCTCGCCACGACCGGCACGCTCTACGGCGTCGGCATGGGACCGGGCGACCCCGAGTTGCTGACCTTGAAGGCGTTGCGCGTGCTGGAGCGTGCGCCGGTGCTCGTCCACTTCTGCAAGAAGGGCCGGCGCGGCAATTCCCGCACGATCGCCGACGCGGTCGTGCAGGACGCCGCCCGCGAGTTTCCGCTGGTCTATCCCTACACCACCGAGATCGCCCCCGATCACGTGGACTACGTGACGGCGCTGGCCGCCTTCTACGACGATGCGGCCGCGCGCCTCGCCGACCATCTCGGCGCCGGGCGCGACGTGGCGATCCTGTCGGAGGGCGACCCGTTCTTCTACGGCTCGTTCATGCATCTCTGGCGGCGGCTGAAGGGCCGGTTCCCGATCGAGGTCATCCCCGGCGTCACCGGCATGTCCGGCTGCTGGACGCGGGCCGGCACGCCGATCACCTGGGGCGACGACGTGCTCACCGTGTTGCCGGCGACTCTGCCGGAAGACAAGCTGCTGGCCCGCCTCGCCGAGGCGGACGCCGCCGTCATCATGAAGCTCGGCCGGCACCTGCCGAAGGTGCGGGCCGTGCTCTCGGCGACGGGGCTGCTCGCCCGCGCCGTCTATGTCGAGCGTGGCACCATGGCGGGGGAGAGCATCCTGCCCCTCGCCGAGAAATCCGACGACACGGCGCCGTATTTCTCCATGGTCCTCGTCCCCGGAGAGGGCCGCCGCCCGTGAGCCGCGGCTCCGTCACCATCGTCGGCCTCGGCCCCGGAGACCCGCGCCTGCTGACCGCCGCGGCGAGCGAGGCGCTGGCGCAGGCCGAAGACCTGATCGGCTACTTCCCCTATGTCGCCCGCGTGCCGGAGCGGCCCGGACTGGTGCGCCATGCCAGCGACAACCGGGTCGAGGTCGACCGCGCCCGCCATGCCCTGCAGCTCGCGGCCTCCGGCCGGCGCGTCGCCGTGGTATCGGGCGGCGATCCCGGCGTCTTCGCCATGGCCGCGGCCGTCTTCGAGGCCGTGGAGAACGGCGAGCCTGGATGGCGCGAGCTCGACATCGTCGTCGAGCCCGGCATCACCGCGATGCTCGCGGCGGCGGCGCGGCTCGGCGCACCGCTCGGCGGCGATTTCTGCGCGCTCTCGCTCTCGGACAACCTCAAGCCGTGGGATGTGATCACGTCGCGGCTGGAGGCGGTGTTCCGGGCCGACTTCGTGGTCGCCCTCTACAACCCGATCTCGTCCGCACGGCCCTGGCAGCTCGGCAAGGCCCTCGGCCTCGCCGCCGAGGTTCGTGCCGGCAGCACGCCGGTGATCTTCGCCCGCGCGGTCTCCCGCCCGGACGAGGCGATCCGCGTCATGACGCTGGATGCGGCGCGCGAGGCCACCGCCGACATGGCGACGGTCGTCATCATCGGCGCGTCCGGAACGCGGCTGATCGAGCGCGCCGAAGGGCTGCCGTTTGTCTACACGCTGCGGAACGTTCCGGGCTAAGCTGCCGCCTGCTTGGTGCTTTTCTCGGATAGGCGTGGCGAGCCTGAAGCGATCCCGAGCTGGCCCTCGGCGGTCAGTGAATCGGCCCTGGATCGCTTCGCTGCGCTCGCGATGACGGCGGAGGGCCTGAAGGCCCTGTTCAGGAACGATCGGGCTCCGAGCTGCGATCGAGCAGCCACGCCACCGCGCCTTTCACATCGGACACGGACGGCACCTCGGGCATCTCGGGCTGGCGGACGATGACGACCGGAAGCCCGAGTTCGCGTGCCGCCGCGATCTTGGCATAGGTCGCCGACCCGCCGGAATTCTTGGTGACGAGTACCGCGATGCCGGCCTCGCGCAGGAATGCGATCTCGTCCTCCAGGGCAAACGGCCCCCGCGCGGACATTTCCGTAAGTCTCGGAACCGGCAGGAGATCACCGATCGGCTCGATGGTCCGGGCGACGTAGTCGTGTTGCGGGGCGGCTGCGAAGGCGCCGAGTTCCTGGCGGCCGATGGTGAGGAAGACGCGGCGTGGGGCGGGCCCAATCGCGGCTGCCGCCGCCGCCATGTCGTCCACCTCGATCCAGGTGTCGCCCGCAATCCGCGTCCAGGGCGGCCGGCGGATGGCAAGGAGCGGTACGCCGGCACGGGCGCAGGCCGCTGCGGCGTTTCGCGAAATGATGGCGGCGAAGGGATGCGTGGCGTCTACGACGTAGGCGATGCGGTTATCGGCGATCCAGGCCGCCAGACCGTCGGCACCGCCGAACCCGCCGATGCGCGACGGCACGTTGGTCGTGACCGGATTGAGGGTACGCCCTGCGAGCGACAGGATGGGCGCCACGTCATGCAGCGGCGCCAACGCGCGCACCAGGGCGGAGGCTTCCGTCGTTCCGCCGAGGATCAGGACAGGCTGGCGGCCCTCGGCATCCGGCCGCACGTGCATTCGTCTCTCCTGCCTCCGTCTCGAGCGTCATGATTTCGTAGGAGCGGAATATCAAGGTTCCGCCTCATGCCTCGGCGCACCGAGTGCGAACGGCTCGTGCCGCGGTTGGGCCCGAAAAGATAGGCGCGCGAGAGCATCGCCCGGAAGGCCGATCGAGGCCGACCGGCACTCTTTCGCCATAGCCTGGATGATCCAAGCGCCGGGATCGCCCTACGCATTCCTGTCGAAATTCGCGAGCTGGTCGCGGCGCAGCTGGGGCTCCGCGGGGCGACCGCGCTATCGGACGCGGATACGACGCCCTGCTTGAGCAGGGCAGGCGTGACCGTTAAAAGGCGGGCACCCAGACAGAAAAAAAGGCCGCCCCGGTGAGGGAGCGGCCCAAGTCTAGGGAGGAAACGCCCAAGAAGGGCTGCGAGACCGCGACGCCATCGCGATCTCACTCAGCAAAGCTAAGATGCTGCGGCGCAGCATGCAACTATGGCTTAACGCATGACTGCTGCGGCGCAGACGCAGGTGCATGCAGTCAGATTATGCCTTTCGATCACGATCGAGCTGTTGAAGCAGCTCGGCCAGGCGGGGATCCAGCGCTTCGTCGATCACGGGTTCGTACATCGCCTGCAACTGCCGGCCGAGGCGCTGGCGGGTCAAAGCGTTCAGCATCGGCTGGGCTTCGGCATCTGGCACGGATGACGGGACTGGTTGGGTGGCATCGGTCATAGCTGGCTAGATTGCCTCGGACCGGCGCACGACAACCGGGGCGGACGTATGATGTCCTGATGCGCCCTTGCATTCCGCAACGTGATCGACCCCTTGCCTCCGGCCCGACAGCACGTCATCCCCCGACCACGAAACGGCAAGGAGCCGCCCGGTGGACGTTACGCAGATCAGCCATCACGACCTCGACGGCTACGGAGCCTGCATCGTCGCGGGCAACTTCGCGGATGTGAAGCGCGTGGTGCACGTCCCGCGCTATTCCGATGTCGGCGCCGTCCTGCAGGCGGAAGGCGAACGGCTGGCGAAGGCATCCGCCGCCGAACTCCTGCTCGTCACCGACCTCAGCCTCGAAGGCGACGCGGTCCGGTTCATCAAGGGCTTCGCCGCGGCAAACCTAAAGCGCCCGGAGGAGCGCCGGCATCGCCTCGTGGTCCTCGATCACCATGCCTCGTCCGTCGAACACCTGACCGCCCAGGGGCTGGCCGCCCTTGCGTCCGAGGCGGAGGGTGGGCCGGCCGTCTACGATGCAGGCGATCCCCTGGTCCACGTCGCGATCGACACCGGCCGTTGCGCGACGCGCATGGTCTTCGAGAACCGCGATCTCATCTCCAGCCGCGAACTCGAGACTGGGCTGGAAGGGCGGCTGGCCGCGCTCGTCTCGGCGATCGACGCCTTCGACCTCTGGCGCAAGCCCGATCCGGCCTTCCGGCAGGGCATCCTCGCCAACGAGGTGCTGTGGGAAAGCACGGCCGCCTACGTTCCGGCCGGACATCCGTGGCACGACCGTTTCATCGGCGACCTGCTGATGGCGATCGCCGGCGAGTTGCAGGCGCGCGTGCCCCCGGCCGAGATCGAGCTCCAGGTGCCGGCCCTCCGCAAGCGGGTCGTGGACGCGCTGCTCGCCGGCGAGCCCGACGATGATGGCGCGCTCACCACGCGGGCGAGGCTCCACGCCGCGCTGTCCCGATCGCCCGTCCTGTTCAGGACCCTCTCCGACGGCACCAAGCTCTCGTTCGGCCTGGACGGCGGCGTCTTCCAGTCGGTGTCGGATCACATCATGGAGCGCGGGGACACCGACCGTGTGATCAACGCGGCGCGCGGCGGCGGCATGTCGTTCCGCTCGAGGAACGGGACCGCTCTCGAAGCCGCCCGAAAGTTCAGGGGCGGCGGCCACGCAGATTCCGCAGGCGGCAAGCTGCCCAACGGATCCGCATTCTCGCTCGCCGACGCGGCCGCGCAGATCGAACCCATCCTCTGCCCGCCGCTCCCGAAGGAGTCGGACAGTCCGTTCGCGGCCTTGAAGGGCTGGAAGAGCTGAGGCCGGCACGGCTCCCGTCGACGACGGGTCCGTGGGCGAAGCGGCGTCGGGAGGATGGTCCGGCCCCGCCCTCCCGGCCGTTCACGGCGCTCAGCGCCGAACCGATCCTGCGGCAACCCGCCGCCGCGTGGATCGACGACGATCGGGTTGCGCATAAGTCGAGGCGATTGCCGAAGGCCGGCTGCCGCTGCTATCGCGGTCGGCGGAGGCGAACGGGGTCTGGTGGCCCTCCTGGTCTTCAAAACCAGTGGTACGCCAACAGCGTACGGTGGGTTCGATTCCCATCCGCTTCCGCCAGGATTATCGTCCGGCCGCTTTCTTCCGTCACGGCCGGCAGGAGCCGGCCGTCATTTCCCGCACTCGCCCTCGGCCTTCGGGTCGGCCTTGGCCATGTCGAAGCGGGTCACGGTCCCGTCGATGGCGAAGTCGCCGTAATCGAGATGGAGGCCGCCGCTGACGCCGTTCTCGTAGAGATCGAAGCTCAGGGTGTAGATCGGCATGCGCTCGCCCTCCCCTTGCGTGAAGTAACTCAGCGTCACCGGCCAGCGCCGCATCGTGGCCATCTCGCCCTCGCGCAGGGGCTTGTCGCGGTCGCTGCCGGCGGCGGCCGGCGTGGCGGAGGCCCGGCCGATCACGGCCAGCGTGTCGTAGACCTTGCGGCCATCGTCCGAGCCGTCGAACACCTTCACGGCGACGGTGGTCTCACCCTTTCGGGCCGCCTCGATCAACCGCAGCATGTGATGGCTCGGAAACAGCACGAGGCCGTCGGCCGTATACTGGTCGCGTTTCGGCTCTTTCAGTTTGACCTTGAGCGCCTCAGCCGAGGCTTCGGCGGTACCGTCGATCGGTGGGGACGCGGTTCCGTTCAGGACAGCGCCGGTCTTGAAGCGCAGGCTCTTGCCGTCGCCGGTCTCGAAAGTGGTGTTGCGCAGATCCGAGGTGCGGTCGCCGGCTTCGCCCGAGCCGATCACCGTCACCTGCCGGGTCTGGATCGTGTAGCCCTTGCAGGCGTCGCCCGCGAAATCGATGACGATGCGCCCCTGCGCGCTCTCGACGGCGCGGGTACCCTGGCTCTTGGCCAGCGAGAGATCGTAGACCGCGCGGTGGTTGGCGAGGCGGATCGGCGCCGCCTCGGGCGTCGCAGGCGCACCCTGCGTCGCCGCCGCGGCGGCGGGCATCGCGGACGCGACGAGGAAGCAGGCGGTCGCGAGGCTGGGGCGCATGAGGTCTCCCGAAGCGGTCAGGGGGGCGATGACGGGACGGCCGCCGATCGTTGCGAGAACCCGCGGCCGAACCGGCATGCAGAAGGTTCCGAGGGCTTCACATAGGCGTTCGACGGCGCCCGGCAAACCGGGCCTGCCGCTTCCCGACAATACTATCCGACCGGCACTGACAGCCGCGAAAACGACCGTTCTGCAACAGAATACGAAAATTGTGTCGCGGACACCGACTTTGGCCGGACTATCCGGCTCTTTCGGATCGCTCGAAATCTGCATTGTTTCACATGTGAATCGTGCGTGATGCGGACTTGACGCTCGAAAACCGGGCCTGAGGTTTATTCTCCTCGCGCGATCCGCTTTTCGCGTCTCCCTTTGCCGTTGGAAACCATCACGCCCCCCAACGCGACGCTTGCACCGGGATCGAGCCGTCCTGTAGGTTCGCCTTGTCTGCGGGGCGACACCCGGCGGACCATTCGACAGGTCGCCGGAACGCGCGTGGCGGGCTTGTTTTGCGTATCGCCGTCCAACACCACCGCGCGGAGCACCGGGCCATCGATGAGCGCGACTGAATCGGAGGGGGCCATGGTGGAAGCTGTCCCGAGCTGGACCGACGAGCGCGTCGAGTCGCTGCGCCGCCTTTGGGAAGAGGGCTTGAGCGCGAGCCAGATCGCCGCGCAGCTCGGCGGCGTCACCCGCAACGCGGTCATCGGCAAGGTTCACCGGCTCGGCCTCGCCGGCCGCGTCAAGCCAAACGGCGCCGCCGGACAGGTGACGGGCCGCAAGAAGCCCGGCCTCGAGGCGGAGGCCGCCGTCGTTCTGGCCGAAGAGCCGACGCTGCCGGAACCGCCGGCCGTGATCTCGCACCGGCCTGCACCCAATTTTCCGCTGGTAGCCCCGGTGGCGGTGGCCGAGCCCAACGGTCTGGCCGTCTCGGAGCGGGTCACGATCATGGATCTGCGGGAGTCGATGTGCCGCTGGCCCCTCGGCGACCCGACCTCGCCGGATTTCCGCTTCTGCGGCGGTCGCGCGATCACCGGCCTGCCCTATTGCACGGCGCATGCCCAGATCGCCTACCAGCCCGCGGCAGAACGCAAGCGCGACAGGCGCGTGGCCGGAATCCGCTGATTTTTCGAGGATGCCCGGCTGAGCTGCGCCGGGTTCCGCTCCATTCCGTCCTTGCTTCGCTGCGCCCGCGATGACGGTGGAGAGGCCTCGATCAGGCTGCAAAAAAGTGGCAACGGTTTCTTGCGCGGAGCCTGTTCTAAACTTTTGAATCGATGACGTTTTCTGCGTTTTGATCGATTCGATCAACACGCCGCGTGATCTACGCCTCCGAAAACATCTCGTCGAACGAGTAACCCGAGCCGCGCACGGTGCGGATCGGATCGTTCTGCTTGGCGCGGTTGATGGCCTTGCGCAGCCGGCCGACATGGACGTCGACGGTGCGCTCGTCGATGTAGACGTCGTGGCCCCAGACACCGTCGAGCAGTTGCTCGCGGGAGAAGACGCGGCCGGGGCTGCGCATCAGGAATTCGAGCAGCTTGAACTCCGTCGGACCGAGATGGATCTCGCGGCCCGAGCGCCGGATGCGGTGGCTGAGGCGGTCGAGCTCGATGTCGCCGGCCGCAAGCGTGCTGGAAACGTGCGCGGGCTTGGTCCGCCGTAGCAGCGCGCGCACGCGGGCCAGCAACTCCGGCACCGAGAACGGCTTGACGATGTAGTCGTCGGCGCCGGTGGCGAGACCGCGGACCCGGTCGCCCTCCTCGCCGCGCGCGGTGAGCATGATGATAGGCAGGCGCTCCGTCTCGCGCCGGGCGCGGATGCGCCGGCACAGCTCGATCCCCGAGAGGCCCGGCACCATCCAGTCGAGCAGGATCAGGTCGGGCAGCTGCTCGCGCAGCAGCAGGTCGGCCTCGTCGCCGCGCGTGGCGCAGACGACCTCGAAGCCCTCGGCTTCGAGGTTGTAGCGCAGGAGGGTGGTGAGGGACTCTTCGTCCTCGACGATCAGGATACGCGCGTTCATGGGTCGCCCGGCGGGCTCGTTTCGCTCCAAACCTTAGACGCTCGGCTCGACGGTCGCATAGTTCGACGCATCGTTCTTCGGACGTTCTCCCGCCAGCGTTTCCCCGGTGACGAGGTAATGGATCGTCTCGGCGATGTTGGTGGTGTGGTCGCCGATGCGCTCGACGTTCTTGGCGCAGAACAGGAGGTGCGTGCAGAACGAGATGTTGCGCGGATCTTCCATCATGTAGGTCAGGAGCTCGCGGAACAGCGAGTTGTAGAGCGCGTCGATGGCGCCGTCGCGCTCCCAGACGTCGTGCGCGGCATCGAGGTTGCGGCTCGAATAGGCGTCGAGCACGTCCTTGAGCTGCTCCTGCACGAGGTCGCTCATGTGCTCCACGCCGAGCACGATCTTCTGCGGCTGGGGCTGGTCGGCGATGGCGACGACGCGCTTGGCGATGTTCTTGGCGAGATCGCCGATCCGCTCGAGGTCGCCCGAGACGCGGATGCCGGAGATGGTCTCGCGTAGGTCGATGGCGAGCGGCTGGCGGCGCGCGATCAGCAGCACCGAGCGCTCCTCGATCTCGCGCTGGAGGATGTCGAGGCGCTTGTCGGCGGCGATGACCGCCTGGGCCAGCGCCGTGTCGCGGCGGACCAGCGCCACGGTGGCATCGGTCACCATCTTCTCGGCGACGCCGCCCATCTCGGCGATCTGGCGGCGCAGGTCTTCGAGATCCTGATCGTAGGACGAGACGATGTGGTCGGGCATGTCGAGGCTCCGGCGCGGGCCAAATCGATGAAGGGAAACCAGGCTCAGCCGAAGCGGCCGGTGATGTAGTCCTGGGTCTGGCGCTGGTCCGGGTTCATGAAGATCTTCGTCGTCGGCGCGAACTCGACGAGTTCGCCGAGATACATGAAGGCCGTGAACTGCGAGATTCGCGCCGCCTGCTGCATGTTGTGCGTGACGATGACGATCGTGAACTCGGAGCGAAGCTGCTCGATCAGTTCTTCGATGCGGCCCGTGGAGATCGGATCGAGGGCCGAGGTCGGCTCGTCGAACAGGATCACCTCGGGGCGCTGGGCCACCGAGCGGGCAATGCAGAGGCGCTGCTGCTGGCCGCCGGAGAGCCCGGTGCCGGCCTGCTTCATCTTGTCCTTGACCTCGTCCCAGAGCGCGGCCTTACGGAGCGCGTCCTCGACGCGGCCGTCGAGCTCGGACTTGGGCAGGCGCTCGTAGAGGCGCAGGCCGAAGGCGACGTTGTCGTAGATCGACATCGGGAAGGGCGTGGGCTTCTGGAAGACCATGCCGACGCGGGCGCGCAGCTCGTTGAGGTCGACCTTGGGGTCCAGCACGTTCTGGCCGTCGAGCAGGATCTCGCCGGTGGCGCGCTGCTCCGGATAGAGCGAGTAGATCCGGTTGAAGGTGCGCAGCAGCGTCGACTTCCCGCAGCCGGACGGGCCGATCAGCGCCGTGACCTGACGGTCGTGGAAGTTGAGGTTGACGTTCTTCAGGCCGTGGAACTGGCCGTAGTAGAAGTTCAGGTCCTTGACGGCGATGCGGACCGGCGCGGATTCGTTGGCCGGGTTGCGGCCGGCGAGCTGGCCGCTCATCGAGGTGGTCGGGCTCATGAGGTCAGAGTCCTTGGGCTGTTGCGGAGCGGGGCGCGGTCAGCGCGCCCGCGTGTCCTTGATGACGAGGCGCGCGACGATCGACAGCGCCAGGATGGTGACGGTGATGAGCAGCGCGCCGGCCCAGGCGAGGCTCTGCCAGTTCTGGTAGGGCGAGAGCGCGAACTGGTAGATCATCACCGGCAGGTTCGGGATGCCGCCGAGCAGGTTGGCGTTGAACCAGCTGTTGTTGTTGAGCGCGGTGAAGAGCAGCGGCGCGGTCTCGCCGGCGATGCGGGCGAGCGCCAGCAGGATGCCGGTGACGATGCCGGCCGACGCCGCCCGCCAGGTCACGCTCTTGATCACGTGCGAGGGCGGTGCGCCCAGCGCCACGCCGGCCTCGCGCATCTGGCTCGGCACCAAGCGCAGCATGTCTTCGGTGGTGCGCACGATGACGGGTGTGGCGATGATGGCGAGCGCCACGCCGCCGGCCCAGCCCGAATAGGTCCCCATCGGCCGCACCATCAGGGTGTAGACGAACAGGCCGATCAGGATCGAAGGGGCCGAGAGCAGGATGTCGTTGAGGAAGCGGATCAGGTCGGCGAGCCGCGAGTTGCGGCCGTACTCGGCGAGATAGGTGCCGGCCATCACGCCGACCGGCGTCGCGATGACGATGCCGATGACGGTGAGTACGAGGCTGCCGAGGATCGCGTTGGCGATGCCGCCGCCTTCCGAGCCCGGCCCAGGGGTCGGCTGCGTGAAGATCATCGGCGAGAAGCCCTTGATGCCTTCCACGATCAGCATCAGCAGGATCGAGCCGAGCACGACGATCCCGATGATCGTCGCCAGGGTGCTCCCAGCGATCAGGATCTTGTCGGCGACGCGGCGGCCGGGACGCACACGGTTGGCGCGCGGCGGGTACGCGGCGGCCGGGGCGGTGGCGAGGATGGGGTTGCGGGCGTCCATGGGTCGAGGCTCCCGGTGCTCAGGCGAGCTTCGCGCGGCGCGTCAGCAGCCGGGCGATGATCAGGACGATGAAGGTGATGACGAAGAGCAGGCAGCCCAGCGCCATCAGCGCGTTGAGCTGCATCCCGTCGGCCTCGTTGAACTCGTTGGCGATGCGGGAGGCGATGGTCGAGCCCGGATCGAAGATCGAGGCCGAGAGCCGGTTCGCGTTGCCGATCACGAAGGTGACGGCCATGGTCTCGCCCAGCGCCCGGCCGAGGCCGAGCATGACGGCGCCGATGATCGAGACCGAGGCCTGGGGCACCAGCACGTGGCGCACGACCTCCCAGGTGGTGCAACCGATGCCGTAGGCGCTCTCGCGCAGCACGGTCGGGATCTGGTCGAGCATGTCGCGGGTGATCGAGGCGACGAAGGGCACGATCATGATCGCGAGGATGATGCCCGCGGTGAGGATGCCGACGCCCGAGGGTACGCGGGCATAGAGCAGCGAGCCGACGATCGGCAGGCCCTCGAAGACGTTGGAGACCGGGGTCTGCACGAACCGCGCGAAGAGCGGTGCGAAGATGAACAGGCCCCACATGCCGTAGATGATGCTCGGCACCGAGGCGAGCAGCTCGATGGTCATCGAGACAGGCTTACGGGCCCAGCCGGGGCAGAGCTGAGTCAGGTAGATCGCGATACCGAGCGAGATCGGCACGCCGATCAGCAGTGCCAGGAAGGCGGAGGCGAGCGTACCGATCACGGCGACGAGGGCGCCGTATTGCTCGGTGCCGATGTTCCAGGCGCTCGAGGTGATGAAGCCGAAGCCGAACTCGCGAAACGCCGGCCAGCCGCCGTAGATGATCGAGCCGAGGATGCCGGCGAGCACCAGGAGGACGAGCAGCGCGGAGCCGAGGGACGCCGCCTGAAAGGCGCGGTCGAGGCCCTTGCTGGGGCCCTTGCGGACCGACGCTGTCTCACGGGCCAAGGCGAGGGATTGGGTCAACGCGGTCATCCGCTGGAGCTCTTCAATGCGGGGGCGTTTAGCGCGGGTTGAGCGGGCTGTCCCCTCTCCCCACAGGCCTCGGGCTTGCCCGAGACCTGAACCTTGGTGCCAAAATCGGGCATGCCCGATTTTGGTTGGGGAGAGGATGGCCCCTGCGTCGGCAGGGGTCGGGAGAGGGGAGCGCGTTATCCGGAGAGTGCGGAGCCGCCCCTCTCCCGCCTCGCATCCGCGAGGCACCCTCCCCCGCAGTGGGGGGAGGGTTGAACCGTCTCACATGCCCGAGACGGGCTTCCCGTCCTTGCCCTTGATGCCCTTCCACTCGTCGTGGATGAGCGCGACGACGTTGTCCGGCAGCGGCACGTAGTCGAGGTCGACGGCGAGCTTGTCGCCGTTCTTATAGGCCCAGTCGAAGAACTTGAGCACGTCGGCGGCCTTGGCCGGGTCGGCCGGCTCCTTGTAGACCAGGATGAAGGTCGCGGCCGTGATCGGCCAGGCATCCTCGCCGGGCTGGTTGGTCAGCGAGATGCCGAAGCCGGGCTGGGACTTCCAGTCGGCGCTGGCGGCGGCGGCCTGGAAGGCCTTGTCGTCCGGCTGCGGGTACTTGCCGGCCTTGTTCTGGATCAGCGCGTAGCCGAGCTTGTTCTGCTTGGCGTAGGCCGATTCGACGTAGCCGATGGCGTTCGGGACCTGCTTGACAGTGGCGGTGACGCCCTCGTTGCCCTTGCCGCCCTGCCCGGCCGGCCAGGAGATCGTCGTCGCGGCCCCGAACTCCTTCTTCCAGCCCTCGGAGGCCTGGGAGAGGTAGGTCGTGAAGATGTTCGTCGTGCCCGACGCGTCCGAGCGATAGACCGGCGTGATGTTGGCGGCGGGAAGCGTGACGCCCTCGTTCAGCGCGGCGATCTTCGGATCCGACCACTTCAGGATCTTGCCGGCGTAGATGTCGGCGATGATCTCGCCGGTGAGCTTGAGCTTGCCCGGCTCGATCCCGGCGATGTTCACGACCGGAACCACGCCGCCCATGACGGTCGGGAACTGGACGAGGCCGTCCTTCTCGAGCTGCGCGCCCTTGAGCGGCGCGTCGGTGGCGCCGAAATCGACGGTCTTGGCCTGGATCTGCTTGATGCCGCCGCCGGAGCCGATCGACTGGTAGTTCAGGCCCGTGCCGGTATCCTTGCGGTAGGCTTCGGCCCACTTCGAATAGACCGGGAAGGGGAAGGTGGCGCCCGCGCCGGTAATGTCGCCGGCAAGAGCCGGGGCGGCGAGCTGGAGGGTCGCGAGACCAAGGGCCAGCGCGAAGGTGAAGGGTTTCACGTGCATCTCCGTGTCTGTCGGGCGAACGGCCGCGGCGCAGTCGCCAGGCTGTCCGGGCTTCTGCCCTGCCCGTTTCGGCAGTGCGGCATTAGCCTCTCGACGAAGCCGGCCATATGACGACGACATGACACGCCGATGACATGTACCGGCAACGCTCAGGAACGCGTGCGGACGATACTGGAACGTCGTCCCGAAAAGGCGCTGCCGGTCGTCGGCAAAGCCGATGCTTTAAAAGGCTGAGCTCTCCGGCGATCATGCCGACGTCCCCGCTGTCGGATCTTCAGCCAAGCAGCGTCGGTGACCGGCTGCCGTGTCATGCTCTTGGACGGCGTCATGATCGCCCCGTGGCGGGGGATGTCGATATGCGATGACGGTCGGAAAAATCTGGCGTCATCGAAAATACGAACCGCTTCATGCATCCGCGCGTTGCTTCTCGTCAGGTCCGACGATGGCGATTGCGTGCGGGTCCAAATGAGCGAGTATCGCTGTTCGTGAGGCCGAGTCTCGTGAGGCCAAGTGTGGAGAAGTTCGACGTGGCGGCAAAACCGCCATCTCCCGTCGACGGCGTCGTGCCGGTCGATCCGCCAGACGCGGCCTTTCTCGCCCTGCACGGCGAGCGGGAAGCGCTCGAGCGTGAGCTGACGCTGGCTCAGCAACAGCAGCGGTTCGGAACCGACGACGCGGAGATTGCGGGAGCACACCGACGCGAGGCGTCGCTGCTCAAGGATCTCGACCGTGTGATGACGTTGATCCGGGCCGCCGAGTATCGGCGCCAGCCCGGTGCGCGACGCTGGTAGAGGCCGATCAGAGCAGGCTGCGAAAAAGTGGCAACGGTTTTTCGCGCGAAGCCTGCTCTCAACTTTTGAATCGATCACGCTTTCTGCGTTTTGATCGATTCGATCAAAGCGTAGCGTGATCTATGCGGCGGAGCGCCGCTGATCCCGCTCCTTGTGCCGAAGGCGCAGCAGCAGATCGATCTGGGCGTCGGGGATCGGTTGGGTCTCGACCGCGCCCTCGTAGACGGCCCGCAGGGCGGTGCCGAGACGTTCACGCGTCTCACCGCTGAGAGCGGGATGCCTCCGCTCGGAGCCGGTGGCGTCGGTCTGCCGCGCAAACTGTGCCATGGACGGAACCCTGATTCTGCTCTTCGGTGCGGTTAACCACCGCGCGAAAATATCGCCTCGGACCAAACTCGCCGGACATGGTTAACAAAGGTTTATCGTTAAGGTTATCTTTTTGTCGCGGCCTGGATCAAACCTCCGACGACTGTAGCAATCTGGCCGCAGCCGCGCGGGCCTCGTCGGTAATTGTCGCGCCTGCGAGCATCCGGGCGATTTCTTCCCGCCGGGCCTCGCTCGCCAGCGAGGCGACGCGGGTGGCAACCCGGTCGGCACCCCGCACGGCGTCCTTGGCGATCAGGAAATGCGTGTCGGCGCGGGCCGCGACTTGAGGGGCGTGGGTGACGGAGACCACCTGTACCCGCTCGGATAGTCGCGCCAGGCGCGCTCCGATGGCGTCGGCGACGGCGCCGCCGACGCCGGTGTCGATCTCGTCGAAGATCAGCGTCGGGGCCGAACCCTTGTCGGCGAGCACTACCTTCAATGCCAGCATGAACCGTGAGAGCTCGCCGCCCGAGGCGACCTTCATCATCGGCCCGGGCTTGGTGCCGGGATTGGTCTGGGCGTGGAATTCCACGCGATCGATGCCGGCGGTGTCTCGTGACTCCGGATCGACGACGATCTGGGTAATGAAGCGGGCGCGCTCCAGCTTCAGCGGCGGCAACTCGGCCTTCACCGAGGCGTCGAGGGACTTTGCCGCGCGTGCGCGGCCCTCGCTCAGGGTCTTGGCTGCCTTGGCGAAGAGCGACTCGGCCTCGTCGAGATCGCGTTCCAGGCCGCCCAAGGCCTCCTCGCCGGCGTCGATGGCGGCCACATCCGCCTCGTAGCGGCCGCGCAGCATCGCGAGGTCGTCGGCGGCGACGTCGTATTTCCGCGAGGCGGCGCGGAGGGCGAACAGCCGTTCCTCGGCTCGCTCCAATTCGCGCGGGTCGAACTCGGCCTCGAGGATCGCGGCGTCGATGACGGCGCGGGCCTCGTCGAGGGCCGTGAGGGCGGCATCGAGCGCCGCGACGCACGGCTCGACCAGGGTGGGGGCTTGGCCCGCACGCCGTTCGAGCTTGCGCACGGCCGAGGAGAGATGCGCCGCGCCCGCATTCGGGCCGCCGACCGCGTCCAGCGCTTCATGCAAGTCGCGGGCGATCTTTTCGCTCTGCTGCATCACGGTGCGGCGCTCGGCCAGCGCGGCCTCCTCGCCGGCCTGCGGATCGAGCGTCGCGAGTTCGTCGACGGCGTGGCGCAGGAAGTCGGCCTCCTTGCGTGCGGCCGCGACGCGGGCGCGATGCTCGCCGAGTTTTTCGCGCGCGGCGCGGACGCGCTTCGCTGCCTGAGCGGTCGCGGCGAGCGGCTTCTGGAGCCCGCCGAAGGCATCGAGGATGGCGCGGTGCGTGGCTGGGTCGGCGAGCGCGCGGTCGTCGTGCTGGCCGTGGATCTCGACGAGCGCCGTACCGATGGCGCGCAGCACCTGCACGCCGACCGGCTGGTCGTTGACGAAGGCGCGGGTGCGGCCGTCGGCGAACTGCGTGCGGCGCAGGATCAGGTCGCCCTCGGTGTCGATCTCCGCTTCCTGCGCGATCTTGCGGGCGGGGTGGTCGAGGGGTGCGTCGAATACCGCGGTCACGCCGCCCTGCGGCTGGCCGTGGCGCACGAGGCCGCCGTCGCCGCGGCCGCCCAGCGCCAGCGCGAAGGCGTCGAGTAGGATCGACTTGCCCGCACCGGTCTCGCCCGTGAGGACACTCAGTCCTTCGGAAAAGTTCAGCGCGAGCTTGTCGATGAGAACGATGTCGCGGATCGCGAGCTGGACGAGCATGCCGCGCGGCGGGACCAAGCTGTGAAAGGACGTCGCTGTTTAGAGCGCGCTCCGCCTAAGTGGAACCCGGTTCGGCGTGAGAGCGCGCGACAAGGCGTAATACCGGAACCAACGCAGAACTCACGCTCAAAATGAGAAAGGCGGAAGCGTTCCCGCTCCCGCCTTTCCAGATCCCGTGAGGCGCCCTGCCTATTCGGCGGCGGCGGTGCGGCCGATGACGCCGCGGTAGATCTTGGAGAGCCACGAGCCCTTTTCCTCGCGCGGCTCCAGGCCGCCGGTCTGCAGGAGCGCGAAGGCGTCCTTGTACCAGGGGCTGTCCGGGAAGTTGTGGCCGAGCACGGCGGCGGCGGTCTGCGCCTCCGCGGTGATGCCGAGCGCCATGTAGGCCTCGGTCAGGCGCTCCAGCGCCTCCTCGGCATGGCGGGTGGTCTGGTACTTCGAGACGACATCGCGAAAACGGTTGATCGCGGCCGGGAAGTTGCGCTTCTCGAGATAGTAGCGGCCGACTTCCATCTCCTTGCCGGCGAGCTGGTCGCGGGTGATCTGGATCTTGGCCTTCGCGTCCGCGGCGTATTCCGACGTCGGATACTTCTGGACGAGCTCGGTCAGGGCGACGAGCGCCTTCTCGGAGCGGTCCTGGTCGCGGGTGACGTCGGGGATCTGCTTGTACTGCGACATCGCCATCAGATACTGCGCGTAGGCAGCATCCTTGGTGGCGGGATGACGCTGCAGGTAGCGCTTCGAGGCGCTGATCGCGTCGTCGTATTTCTGGCCTTCGTAGTTCGAATAGGCCGTCATCAGCAGCGCCTTGCGGGACCAGTCCGAATAGGCATAGCGCTTGTCGAGGTCGTCGAATTTTTGGGACGCGATCTCGAAGTTGCGGTCCTCGAGATTGGCCAGGCCCTCGCTGTAGAGCTTGTCCGCCGGAATGTCCGCCTGGACTTCGGGCTTGTACTTCTCGGCGAACCAGTTGCTCGGGTCCAGATTGTCGAGAAAACCGCAATAGCCCGGGGTCGTGCCGAGCAACATGAGCGTGGCCGCAAGGGTGACGCTCTTCACGGTGGCGCTCTTAACGCCGTTACGGGCAAAGGTCAGAGGCATCCCTGTCACGTCCTCTCACGGGAGCGACCTCTACGGGCCGGGATCCCTACGCCATCATGTCGCCGGACGAGCGGCAGGATGCCGTCTCTCGCCGTTCACGTGACTTTAACCGTGGCTATCGATTCGGGCGCGAAAGCGGCGGCGATGGGGCGGAGACGGTGTCGTCCCCAGTCGCGGCCCAGTGTGTCTTGCGAGTTACAGATCGGCCGCGAAGGCGGCGATGCCGAGGCCGGCGCCGAGCTCCACCAGGGAGGTCTCGCGGCGCGTGTTCTGGGCCTCGATGATGCGGTAGTTGGCGCGGTCCGAGAACAGGGCCGAGAGGACGCCGACATTCATGCGGTGGCCACCGCAATAGGAGCGGTATGCGCCCTGAAGCGGCAGGCCGGCGAGCGCGAGGTCGCCGACCGCGTCGAGGATCTTGTGGCGGACGAATTCGTCGGCGAAGCGGAGGCCCTCGGGGTTGACCACGGAGTTCTCGCCGACGGCCACGGTGTTCTCGAGGGAGGCGCCGAGCGCGAAGCCGGCTTTCCAGTAGCGCTCGACGTCCTTCATCATGCCGAAGGTGCGGGCGCCGGCGATGTCGCGGCGGTAGCTCGCCGGGGTGAGGTCCATGGCCTTGCGGCTGCGGCCGATGACCGGGCTCTCGAAATCGATCTCGACGTCGAGGCGGAAGCCGCGGTCGATCGGGCGGAGTTCGGCGAAGGAGCGGCCGACCTCGATGCGGACCGGGCGGAGGACCTTGATCCAGCGCTTCGGAGCGGAGCAATTCGCGAGGCCGACGCTGTCGATGGCCCGTACGAAGGGAAGCGCGCTCCCGTCGAGGATCGGCATCTCGGGGCCGTCGATCTCGACGAGGACGTTGTCGAGGCCGAGACCGTAGAGCGCCGACATCAGGTGCTCGATGGTGGCGACCGCGCCGCTCTCGACGTCGCCGATCACGGTGCAGAGTTCGGTGGCCGACACGCAGGCGTGGTGGGCCTTGATGAGCCGGTCGTTGCCGTTCGGCATGCCGGTCCGGAGAAAGCAGATCCCGTCGTTGGCGGGAGCCGGGTGGAGCGTGATCTCGACCGGATTGCCCGAATGGACACCGATCCCGCTCAGGGAGATGGACGCCTTCAGCGTCGTTTGTTGGTTCGTCCGCATTCCCTTAGCCCTCGGGCAGGACCCGGCCCACACACCCTCGAACGAGAGCGTACCGCCTGAAAAGTCCGTCCGCTGCTTGAAGCCCCTGCGAGCGCTAACCGTCCGAAAACCGTCGCGCCTTTTTCGTTCCGGGGAAATTTATAGCTGCGCTGCAAACGCTGGCCAAATCACGGTTTCTTACGTTCTGTTACAGCCACGGTTCCGCCACAAAGTTTCAAAAGCGGAAATCTTTCAAGGACTTAACGCATAGTTAAGCCCGGGACCTTTCGGTCCCGGGCCTGTGGCGCAAAAGCTTCAGCCGAACGGTGGATCGGCGCTCAGTTGGCCTGCCGGCGCAGGAAGGCCGGGATTTCGAGGTGGTCGTCGTCCATCAGCCGCGGCTGGGGGGCGACTCGGCCCTGCGCGTCGAGGTTGCCCTGGGCCGGGCGGTACTGCGGAGCCTGGACCACCGGAGCGCGAGCCACGGGAGCCTGCGCGACCGGGGCGGCGGGCTGACGCATCTGCGGCAGCGGCGCGGCCTCGGCTTCCTCGCGGCGTCCGCCGAAGCCGACCGTGGCGAGGCGGCGCAGCAGGGACATCCGCTTCGAATCCTGCTCGGGCTCGGCCTGAACCGGGGCCTCGCCGCGATTCTGACGGATCTGAGCCTGCGTGTGGGGCGGCAGATCGGAGATCTGCGGCATCCGCGGGGCGCGGGCGACCTGCGGGCGCGGCGGCACGAACGGGCCGGCCTGGAGCGGCGCCGCCTCGGGAGCGGGCGCCTGGGCCTGGGGCTGCTCGTAGGACATCTGCGTACGCGGGGGGGCCTGCGTCAGCACGACGTCGTCACGCCCCACCGGCGCCGGGGCTGGCTCGGCGGCGACGGGCTGCGGTGCGGGAGCCTGGATCGCCGGTGCGGCGGTCTGGAAGTCGGAGATCGGGCGCGGCGTCTGGGCGATCTGCGGAACCGGCTGGGCGGCGCGGATGCGGGCCTCGGCGCGGAGCTTCTCGGCGACTTCGGCGATGCGCTGCTCGGTCTCGGCGACGACCATGTTGTTCGGCGAGTTCGCCGAGATCAGGGCCGGCTCGATGCCCGTGGCGACCACCGACACGCGGATGATGCCTTCCAGGCTCTCGTCGAAGGTGGCGCCGAGGATGATGTTGGCCTCGGAATCGACCTCCTCGCGGATGCGGGTGGCGGCCTCGTCGAGCTCGTAGAGGGTCAGGTCGGCGCCGCCGGTGATCGAGATCAGCAGGCCGCGGGCGCCCTTCATCGAGACTTCGTCGAGGAGCGGGTTGGCGATGGCGGCTTCCGCGGCGCGGTGCGCGCGGTTCTCGCCGGAGGCCTCGCCGGTGCCCATCATCGCCTTGCCCATGCCGCGCATGATGGCGCGGACGTCGGCGAAGTCGAGGTTGATCAGGCCTTCCTTAACCATCAGGTCGGTGATGCAGGCGACGCCCGAATAGAGCACCTGGTCGGCCATCGCGAAGGCGTCGGCGAAGGTGGTCTTCTCGGTGGCGACGCGGAACAGGTTCTGGTTCGGGATCACGATGAGGGTGTCGACGGCGGCCTGAAGCTCGGCGATGCCCGAATCGGCCGTGCGCATGCGGCGGGTGCCCTCGAACTGGAAGGGCTTCGTCACGACGCCGACGGTGAGGATGCCCATGTCGCGGGCGGCGCGGGCGATGACGGGAGCCGCACCGGTGCCGGTGCCGCCGCCCATGCCGGCGGTGATGAAGCACATGTGCGCGCCCGAGAGCTGGTCGCGGATCTCGTCCATGACCTCTTCGGCGGCGGCCGAGCCGACTTCAGGGTGCGAGCCGGCGCCGAGGCCCTGGGTCACGCCGAGACCCATCTGGATCACGCGCTCTGCCTTCGAGGAGGTCAGCGCCTGGGCATCGGTGTTGGCGACGACGAACTCGCAGCCGAGCAGGCCGGATTCGATCATGTTGTTGACGGCGTTGCCGCCGGCGCCGCCGACACCGAAGACGGTGATGCGGGGCTTGAGTTCCCGGATGTCCGGCGCCTGCAGGGAGATGGCCATGGTGTGAAGCCCCTTCAAACTCTTAGCTTTGGGTGTGCGCCCTGGAGCGCCCGGTTCGTTGTCGATCGGCCATCCTCGCGGGCGGCCGGGTCAGTCCGTTTCAGAAGCTCTCGCCGATCCACTGCTTGAGCTGGTCGAAATATCCGCCCGTCCCGGTCGCCGCCAAAGCGCGCTGCCGGCGTGGCTCGAAGTGCTCCGCATGGGCGACCTGCGGGTAGACCAGCAGCCCGACCGCGGCCGAGAAGCTCGGCCCCTTGGCCGCCTCGGGCAGGCCGCGGATGCCGAGCGGGCGCCCGATCCGGACCTGTCCCTGCATCACGCGCCGGGCCGTCTCCGGCAGGCCGACGAGTTGGCTCGCGCCGCCCGTCAGCACCAGCCGGTTGCCGGCCTGCGCCGCGTAGCCGGCCTTGCGCAGCCGGTCGCGGACGAGTTCGAGGATTTCCTCGA
Source organism: Methylobacterium sp. WL9 (assembly GCF_008040035.1). Lineage (NCBI taxonomy): Bacteria > Pseudomonadati > Pseudomonadota > Alphaproteobacteria > Hyphomicrobiales > Methylobacteriaceae > Methylobacterium > Methylobacterium sp. WL9. Next base: position 39,159 of record NZ_VRVE01000010.1, on the reverse strand, counting down.
CCCGCGGCTTGATGATCCGCACGAGCTGCGAGCGCGGAACGTGGCTCGGCGTGTCGCCCTCGTCCTCGCCGACGCCGTGGACCGCGATCATGTCGCGTTCGTCGGACGGCGTGGAGATGGCCGAGCCGTAGAGCGTCTTGAGGCGCTCGGCCGCCGCGACCCGGGTCGAGAGGCCGCGGGCGATATCCATGGTGACGTGATGGCCGCCGACCGCGATGGCGTCGGTGTGGACGAGGTGTCCGCCGGAGAAGACGCCGACGCTGGTGGTGCCGCCGCCCAGGTCCACCACGGCGCAGCCGATCTCGGCCTCGTCGTCGACGAGGACCGACAGGCCGGCGGCGTAGGGCGTCGCGATCACCGCCTCGACGCCGAGATGGCAATGTTCCACCGCCAGCATCAGGTTGCGGGCCGCGGCCGCCTCGCTGGTGACGACGTGGAGGTCGACGCTCAGTGCGTTGCCGATCATGCCCGACGGGTCGATCACGGCGCCCTGCCCGTCGAGGGCATAGCCGGTGGGGAGAGCGTGCAGAACGGCGCGGCCGGTGCCGACGCCGTGGGCGCTGGCCGTCTCGAGCACGCGCTCGACATCGGCGCCGGTGACGGTGCCGGAGCGGACGTTCACGCGCGCCTCGAAACGCTGCGAGGCGAGCCGGCCGCCGGACATGTTCACGATGACCGACTGCACCTCGACCTTCGCCATCCGCTCGGCGGCATGGACCGCCTGGCGGATCGCGTTCTCGGCGGCTTCGAGGTCGACGATGGCGCCGCCCTTGAGGCCGACCGAGCGCTGGTGGCCGATACCGATGATGCGGGCGATGTGGGTGCGGCCGCGCAGGGTCGAGAGGCTCTCGATCGGCTGCAGCTCGGCGATGAGGCAGACGACCTTGCTGGTGCCGATGTCGAGCACCGACAGCGTCGCGCTCCGGCGGGCTGAGAGAGGCTTCATACGCGGCGTGAGGCCGTGGTGGGATTGCATGGGACGCTTACCGAAGGGAGGACGCTGCAACGGGGTCGGCGGAAACGAGACGGCTCATGTCGCGGTCCCCTTCTTCGTCTTCTTACGTGCCTCCGCGCGTGCCGCGGCGGCCTCCTCTGTCAGTCGCAGCACCACGCGGTCGGCGAGGCGCAGGTCGACCGCGATGATGTCCTTCTCCAGGAGGCGGTTCTTCCGCTCCAGTTCGACCAGCCGGGCCAGCGCTTCGCCCGCACCGGTCTCGGGCAGGCGGATGTCGACGCCGTCGAGCTTCAGCGTCCAGCGCCGGCCGGAGACGTAGCTGCCGGCCTTGACGCGCTCGCCGAGCGGTCCGGCGGCGTCGATCAGGCCGAGATATTCCTGCAGGTGGACGTTGGCGTCCTCGCCGACCACGAGCGGCAGGTTGGCGTAGCGGTCGTCGCGCATCTCGTCGATGACGGTGCCGTCGGCGGCGATCACCCGGATCTCGCCGTTCTTCTGCCAGAGTGCGGCGGGTTCGCGCTCGACCTGCGTGATCACGATCTCGTTGGGATAGAGCTTGCGCACCGACGCCGTGGCGATGAGCGGCACGGCCATCAGTTTTTCGCGGACCTGGGCGACGTCGAGGAAGGGCACGGAGGTGCGCCAGTCGATGCCGGCAGCCTGCATGACCTCGCGCTCGTACATCCGCGAGAGGCCGGAAATGGTGACGCGGTCGACGCCGAAACCGGCGATGCGCGCTGCGATGTCGAGGGGGCGGCCGTTCTCGGCGACGAAGGCGTCGTAGCGACCGCTGGCGACGAAGCCGAAGACGGAGAGCGTGGCGATGGTGCCGGCGATCAGCGCAACACCGAAGCCGCGCGGGATCCGTGCCTCGATCGGCAGGGACGCCCGGTAGCGGCGGGACCGCAGCGCCGGCTTCAGGACACCCTGGAGCCGGCTCGCGATCGCCGAGGGGAAGCCGGCGCCGTCCGGATGCCCGGCGGCGTTCAGCGTCCCAGAGAGGCGTCCTCCACCATCCATCGAACGAGCTCACCGAAACTCAAGCCCGCATGGGCTGCCATCTCCGGCACAAGGCTCGTCGGGGTCATTCCGGGTTGCGTGTTGACCTCCAGGACGACGAGGGCGCCGGTTCCACCCGGCGTGTCGTCGTATCGAAGGTCCGCACGGCTTACGCCCCGGCACCCGAGTGCTTGATGCGCCGTTAACGACAACTCTTGGACACGCTGGTAAACATTTGGTTTAATTTCGGCCGGGAGGACGTGGATCGACCCCCCCTCGGCGTACTTCGCGTCGAAGTCGTACCACTCCCCCGAAGCGGGCTTGATCTCGATGACTCCGAGTGCCCTGTCGCCCAGCACGGCGCAGGTCAGCTCGCGGCCCGCAACGTAAGTCTCCACAAGGACTTCCTCCCCGTAGACCCACTCGTCCGAGGCGAGGATCTGAGGCGGATGCGAGCGCCCGTCACGCACGATGATGACCCCCATGGAGGAGCCCTCGGCGATGGGCTTAACCACGTATGGCGGAACCAGCGCGTGTGACTTCGCTGCAACGTAACGGTTAACGACGCGGCCCTCGGGGACGGCGACGCCTGCGGCATGCATCACCGTCTTGGCGCGCTCCTTGTGCATCGCCAGCGCCGAGGCGAGGACGCCGGAATGGGTGTAGGGAATCTTCAGGATTTCCAGAAGGCCCTGGATGGTGCCGTCCTCGCCGGCCGGGCCGTGCAGGGCGTTGAGCGCCACGTCGGGCTTCAGTTCAGTCAGCACGGTCGCCACGTCCGGCCCGACATCGACCGGGGTAACCCGGTAGCCCTCGCCTTCCAGCGCCGCGACGCAGGCATTGCCCGAACTCAGCGAGATTGGCCGCTCGGAGGACCAGCCGCCCATCAGGACGGCGACGTGCTTGGGCATGGGTGGGCTCCGAATGACGCCGTAAGGCTTGGAGGATGTGACTGGGTCAGATTGCGTCGGCTGATACGCCGATCCGCTTGATCTCCCAATGCAGCGCGTAGCCCGAGTGTTCGCGAACGCGTCGGCGCACCTCCTCGCCAAGCCCCTCGATGTCGGCCGCGGTGGCCCCATCGCGGTTGATCAGGAAGTTGCAGTGCATCTCGGAGACCTGCGCGCCGCCCCGCGTCAGCCCCCGGCAGCCGGCGGCGTCGATGAGCTGCCAGGCCTTGCCGCCGTCCGGGTTCTTGAAGGTCGAGCCGCCGGTGCGCTCGCGGATCGGCTGCGCCGCCTCGCGGGCCGCGGTGACGCGATCCATCTCGGCTTCGATGGCTTCGCGGTCGCCCGGGCGACCGCGATAGAGGGCGCTCGTGAAGATCACGTCGTCGGGTGCGGAGCAGTGACGGTAGGAGAAGCCCATTTCGGCGTGGCTGAAACTGCGCAGGTTGCCGGCGCGGTCCACGCCACGCACCTCGAGGAGAACGTCGGTGGTCTCGCCGCCATGGGCGCCGGCGTTCATGCGCAGCGCGCCGCCGACCGAGCCGGGGATGCCGCGGTAGAAGGCGAGCCCGTCGAGACCCGCCTCGGCCGCGGCTTTGGCGAGTCGCATGTCAGGCACGGCGGTGCCGGCCCGCAGCGTATCGCCGTCCACCGCCACCGAGCCGAAGGGTTTTCCGCCGAGCCGGATCGTTACGCCGGGAATGCCGCCGTCGCGCACGATCAGGTTCGAGCCGAGGCCGATCACCGTAACGGGCACGGCCGGATCGAGCGCACCGAGCAGCAGCGCCAGATCCTCCTCGTCGGCCGGGCTGAACAGCACCTCGGCCGGACCGCCGACGCGGAACCATGTCAGGTCGGCGAGCGACTGGTTGGCGATCAGGCGGCCGCGCAGGGCAGGCGCGGCGGCGCGGATGTCGTCGATGAGTGACGCGGTCATCGGGGTTCCCTCACCCCTTCAAAGCCGTCAACTCACCCGGCAGCGCATAAGCCCACTGCGTGATCGTCCCCGCCCCGAGGCATACGACGTAATCGCCCTCCCCCGCATGGCCTGCGACGATCCCCGCGAGGTCCTCCGGCTTTTCCAGCGCCACGGCGTCGCGGTGGCCGCGAGAGCGGAGACCCGAGACGAGGGAGTCTCGGTCGATGCCCTCGATCGGGGCTTCGCCGGCAGCGTAGACCGGGGCGACGATGACGGTGTCGGCGTCGTTGAAGCAGGTGCAGAAATCGTCGAACAGCGATTGCAGGCGGGTGTAGCGGTGCGGCTGCACGATCGCGATGACCTTGCCGTCGGTGGAGGCGCGGGCCGCCTTGAGCACGGCGGCGATCTCGACGGGGTGGTGGCCGTAATCGTCGAAGATGATGGCGCCGTTCCACTCGCCGGTGCGGGTGAAGCGGCGCTTGACGCCGCCGAAGCCGGCGAGCGCCTTGCGGATCGCGTCGGCCGGCACACCGAGTTCGTGGGCGACAGCGAGCGCGGCGGTGGCGTTGAGCGCGTTGTGCTTGCCCGGCATCGGCAGGACGAGGTCCTCCATCTCGAGGCGCAGGCCGGGCCGGCGGTCGCGGATCATCACGCGAAAACGGCTCTGGCCGCCTCTGAGGTCGACGTCGAGCAGGCGCACGTCGGCCTGCGGATTCTCGCCGTAGGTGATGATGCGCCGGTCCTCGATATGGCCGACGAGGTCCTGCACGATCGGGTGGTCGATGCACATCACGGCGAAGCCGTAGAACGGCAGGTTGTCGATGAAGCGCCGGAAGGCGTCCTTGATCGCGTCGAACGAGCCGAAATGGTCGAGATGCTCGGGGTCGATATTGGTAACGATGGCGACGTCCGCCGGCAGCCTCAGGAAGGTGCCGTCCGACTCGTCGGCCTCCACCACCATCCACTCGCCCGCGCCCATGCGCATGTTGGTGCCGTAGGCGTTGATGATGCCGCCGTTGATCACGGTGGGGTCGAGGTTCCCGGCGTCGAGCAGGGTCGCGACGAGGGAGGTCGTCGTGGTCTTGCCGTGCGTGCCGGCCACCGCGACGCAGGACTTGAAGCGCATCAGCTCGGCGAGCATCTCGGCGCGGCGCACCACCGGCAGGCGGCGGTCGCGGGCGGCGATGAGCTCGGGGTTGTCGCGCTGGATCGCGGTGGAGACCACGACGATGGCGGCATCCTCGACGTTTTCGGCCGCATGCCCGACGAAGGTGCGGATGCCCTTCTCGGCGAGGCGCCGCACGTTCGCGTTGTCGTTCGCGTCGGAGCCCTGCACGGTGTAGCCGAGGTTCGACATCACCTCGGCGATACCGGACATGCCGATGCCGCCGATGCCGATGAAGTGGATGGGTCCGAGTTTATCCGGCAGCTTCATAGGGTGCGTTCCGTCTTGGGCGCCGAAGCGAACATACGAAAAGAATCAGGTGCGGGCGGCGGTCTCGACGACGAGTGCCGCCAGACGCTCGGCCGCGTCGAGAATGCCCGCGGTTTTGGCGGCCTTGGCCGCTGTGGTCAATTTTTCGGGGTTTCCGAAGAAGTCGACCAACTCGGCCGTCAGCCGGTCCGGGGTGAAAGCGGTCTGCGGCAAGTGCAGCGCCGCTCCGATCGCACTGAGCGTCTCGGCGTTCGCCGCCTGATCCTGGTCGAGGGCGCCGGGGAGCGGCACCAGGATCGACGGACGGCCGATCGCGGCGAGCTCGGAGACCGTCGAGGCGCCGGAGCGTGCGACGATCAGGTGGCTGCGCGCCATGCGGCCCGGTAGATCGCGAAAGAACGGGGCGGCTTCGATGCCGGCGAGGCCCATGGCGAGGTAGCGGTTCTGAACCGCCGTCAGGTCTTCCGGCCGGGCCTGCTGGACGATATGCAGCCGGTTGCGGAGGTCCGCCGGCAGCGCCTCGATCGCGGCGGGCACCACGTCGCTCATCACCCGCGCGCCCTGGCTGCCGCCGAAGACGAGGAGGTGGAGCGGGCTGCCCGGTTCGAGCGACGGATAGGGCGTGTCGGCGACCGCCAATACGGCGGGGCGGATGGGGTTGCCGGTATGGACGCGCCGCGCGGTGGCCTTCACCGGCACGCCGCGCACATCCTTGAAACCGGTGGCGATGACGCGGGCGCCGCGGGCCAGAAATCCGTTGGCCCGGCCCATTACCGCGTTCTGCTCGTGCAGGATCGTCGGTACGCGCAGCATCTGTGCGGCGAGGACTGGCGGCACGGTCGGGTAGCCGCCGAAGCCGATCACGGCCGCCGGGTTCAGCCGGCGGATCTCCTTCGCGGCACGGCCGAAACCCCGGCCGAGCGTGCCGATCGCGCCGGCGCGCTGGAGGATCGAGCGGCCGGACGGCGTCGCCGAAGTGATCGTGACGATCTCTTCCGCAGGAAACTCGCCGGAGATCGAGTCGACCCGCGCATCGGTGGCGAGCGCCACGCGGATGCCGCGGGCCTTCAGGGCGTAGGCGAGACTCTCGGCGGGAAACAGGTGTCCGCCGGTCCCGCCCGCGCAGAGCAGAACGAGGGGTTGGAAGACCGTCACTGCATCAGACCGGGCACGGCCGAGGGGGTCGTGCCGGGCGGACGCTGGCCGAGCGCGGTGGTGCGGGGCCGCTTGCGGGTGAGCGCCACCAAAAACCCCATGCCGAGCGCCAGCGAGATCAGCGACGAGCCGCCGTAGGAGACGAAGGGCAGCGTCATGCCCTTGGCCGGCATGAGCTGCGTGTTCACCGCCATGTTGATGCAGGCCTGGAGCCCGAAGAGCGTTGTCAGTCCGGTGATGGCGAGCCTCGAGAAGGTGTCGTCGGTACGTCGCGCGAGCTTTAGGCCCCGCATGACGATGTAGGCAAACAGCGCGACGAGACCGAGGCAGACCAGCACGCCGAACTCCTCGCCGGTCACGGAGAAGATGAAGTCGGTATGTGCATCCGGAAGGTGGCGCTTGGCGACGCCCTCCCCCGGCCCGGTGCCGAGCCAGCCGCCGGAGGTGAAGGATTCGCGCGACCAGAATTCCTGGAAGCTGTCGCCGGAATCCTTGTCGAGGAAGCGGTTGATGCGCTCCTTGACGTGGTGGAGGAAGGTGTAGGCGGCCAGCACGCCGACGAGCCCGGCGGCGCCGAGACCCGCAACCCAGAACCAGTGCAGGCCGGCGACGAAGAACAGCGTGCACCAGACGATGGTGATGAGCATCGTCTGCCCGAAATCGGGTTGCAGGATCAGCGGCACGATCGTGATCGGCAGGAGCGCCATGGCGAGGATGCCGCCGGGCATGTCGCGCCGTTGCGCGCCCTCCGAAAAGGCCCAGGCGGCGACGACCACGAAGGCGGGCTTCACGAATTCCGAGGGCTGCAGGCCGAAGGGGCCGAACTGGATCCAGCGATGCGCGCCCTTGATCTCGGGCCCGAACTTGCCGGCGAGCACGCAGAGCGCGACGCCCGCGACCCACGTCACCAGGGCGAAGCGCCGGATGTGGCGCAGCGACAGGAACGAGACGGCGATGATCAGCCCGATGGTCGGCGCGAGATACATCGCCTGACGGTTCAGGAAGTAGAAGGTCGGCAGGCCGATGCGCTCGGCCACCGGCGGTCCGCCGCCCATCAGGAAGACCAGGCCCGCCACCATCAGGCAACCGAGCCCGGCGAGCAGGCCGCGATCCACCGTCCACCACCAGTCGTTCAAGGGCGTGCGCTCGGCGCGGGACATCATGGCGGGTGGTGACCTCCGGCAGGCCGCGCGAATGGGCGCCACAGCCGGCCGGGATCGTGAAAGGGAATGGTAAACACTTCCTTAGAGAGGCCCGCGCTTGGCCTGAAAATGCCCTTTCCACCAGTGGGCTGAGAGATTGGAGCACCGGGCAATGTACTTAAGGTCGTATTATGAATTACGGAGAGAGTGTGATGTCCACCAGCCCGCTTACGAACTCGATGTGTTCCTCAAAATGGGCCGGGTCGAAGTATCGGGTTCGGACTCGATGCCTTTTATCTGCTTGACTGCGGAACCGACGCAGTTTCGAACTTGGAATGAAGTAATCCAATGTTTGCATCGCAAAAGACCGCTTTGAAGGATGCCAAGCTGGCAGCGCTCGATCGCGTGCAGGGCATCATCGAGTTCGATCTCTCCGGTACGATTCTCGATGCCAACCCGAATTTCCTGGCGGCCGTCGGCTACACGCGTGCCGAGATCATCGGACGTCATCACGGCATCTTCGTCGATCCCGATTACCGGAACTCGAACGAGTATCGCGACTTCTGGGACAAGCTGCGCGAGGGCCAGTTCCAGGCCGGGCAGTTCAAGCGCGTCGCCAAGGCGAGCAACGACATCTGGATCGAGGCCTCCTACAATCCGTTGCTCGGACGTGACGGCAAGCCTTATCGCGTCGTGAAGTTCGCCACCGACATCACCGCGCAGATGAAACTGCTCGGCGACCTGCGGACCATGATCGACCGCAATTTCGGCGAGATCGATCAGGCCCTCGGCCGCTCGACCGAGGAATCGCGCACGGCCCTCGATGCGGCCCGTTCCACATCGAGCAGCGTCGGGACCATGGCCGCCGCGACGGAGGAACTTGCGGCGTCGGTCGCCGAGGTCTCCCAGAGCATGGCCAAGTCCCAGACCGCGACCGAGAGCGCCTTCGAGCGTGTGCAGGAGGCCGGCGACTACACCAAGCGGCTCTCCGTCGCCGCCAACGCGATGAGCGGGATCGTCGGCCTGATCAACACCATTGCCGCGCAGATCAATCTGCTCGCCCTCAACGCCACCATCGAAGCGGCACGGGCCGGCGATGCCGGACGCGGCTTCGCGGTGGTCGCGCAGGAGGTTAAGAGTCTTGCCGGGCAAGCCGCCCGTGCGACGGAGCAGATCAACGGCGAGATCCAGAGCGTTCAGGCGATCTCGAACGACGTCGTCGATGCGCTCGCCTCGATCCGCGGTTCGGTCGACACGATGCGCAGCCACGTGGTCGCGACGGCTGCCGCGGTGGAGGAGCAGTCGGCCGTGACCCGCGACATGTCGGCGAACATGCAGGATGCCGCTCGCGCCGTGGCGACGATCGCGGACAACATCACGGCGATTTCGTCGAGTGTCACCCAGGTATCGGACGCGGTGACGACCACGCGTGACGCGGCGCGTGTGCTGGCCCGCTGATCGGTCGGTGCAGCGCCGCTTAATGGAAGCCGCCTTCATGGACCCTCGATCCCGTGGCGGCCGGCCGTCGGGTTCCCGAGCCGACGGAGGCCGAACCGTCGACTTCTTGACTGAGTGGTGGATTTAACCTAGCAAAAGACAATTTTAAGTAATCCGGTATTATCGATCGCCGCAGGAATTCAGCTGCCGCCTTGCGATCGGAACATCGAATCACACTAACACCGGTTGTTTGACTGGTCGTCGGCGTCTTCGCGTGGGGCCGTAATCGTCGGGTCGCTCATGATAGAGTGCGATCAGATGTTTGCATTGAAAAAACATATCGAGACCGAAGCAACTCTCGCTGCGCTCGACAGGGTTCAAGGGATCATCGAATTCGATTTGTCCGGAATTATAATTAAGGCCAATGCAAATTTTCTCGGGGCAATCGGCTATTCGCTGGCCGAAATCGTCGGACAGCCTCATGGCATGCTGGTCGAGCCCGCCTACCGGCAGTCCCCGGAATACCGCGCCTTCTGGGACAAGTTGCGCGCCGGCGAGTTCCAGGCCGCACAGTTCAAGCGCATCGGCAAGGACGGCCGCGAGGTCTGGATCGAGGCCTCCTACAACCCGATCTTCGGACGGGACGGCAAGCCCACCAAGGTCGTCAAGTTCGCCACCGACATCACGCGCCAGAAGGCCGAGGACGCCGACCGCGCCAGCCAGATCGCCGCAATCCGCAAGGCGCAGGGCGTCATCTCCTTCACCCTGGACGGCGAGATCCTCGAGGCGAACGACAGCTTCCTGACGTTGACCGGCTACACGCTCGCCGAGATCAAGGGCCAGCACCACCGCATCTTCATCGATCCCGTGTATCGCGCGAGCGGTGACTACGCCGCATTCTGGGCTGCCCTGAAGCAGGGCATCTATCAGGCCGACCGCTACAAGCGCATCGGCAAGGGTGGGCTCGAGGTCTGGATCCAGGCGAGCTACAACCCGATCGTCGACGCCTCCGGCCGACCCTACAAGGTCGTGAAGTTCGCCACCGACATCACCGATCAGATCAACCTGCTCGCGCGGCTCGGCACCATGATCGAGGACATCGAGCATGCCGTGACGCGCTCGCGCCGCGAATCCGGCGCGGCGATCGGCGCAGCCCAAATGACCTCGGGCAGCGTCCAGACGATGGCCGCCGCGGCGGAAGAGCTCGCCGCCTCTGTCTCCGAGATCTCGCAGAGCATGGCGAAGTCGCAGGACGCCACCGACCTGGCCTTCGATCGCGTGCAGCAGGCAAGCGACTTCACGCGCCGGCTCTCGGATGCGGCGAGCTCGATGACCGGCATCGTCGGTCTCATCAACACCATCGCCTCGCAGATCAACCTGCTCGCACTCAACGCCACGATCGAGGCTGCCCGCGCGGGCGATGCCGGCCGCGGCTTCGCCGTCGTCGCGCAGGAGGTCAAGAACCTCGCGGCGCAGGCGGCGCGCGCAACGGATCAGATCAACGGCGAGATCAACAGCGTGCAGGCGGTCTCCAACGAGGTCGTCGGCGCCCTCGACTCGATCCGCGGCTCGGTCGAGATCGTGCGTAACCACGTCGTCGCCACCGCCGCGGCGGTGGAGGAGCAGAGCGCCGTCACGCGCGACATGTCGGCCAACATGCAGGACGCCTCCCGCGCCGTCAGCGACATCTCGGAGAACATCAACGCGATCTCGACCGCCGTCTCGGAGGTCTCCGACGCCGTCGCGACGACGCGCAACGCGGCGCAGGTGCTGGCCCGGTAGAATTCCCGCCGACGTGATTCCGGGGCCGCGAAGCGGTACCCGGACCCGAACGGCGCGCGAGGCGTGAAATCGATGACGGGTTGCGGCGCGTCGAGGCGGTCAACCCGCCTCTTGCGCGCCTCAGCCCAGCGCCTTGACCAACTCTCGGAAGCGGTCGCCCCGGATCTCGAAATTCCGGAACTGGTCGTACGAGGCGCAGGCCGGCGAGAGCAGAACCACGGGTTCGGCCGCTTCGGAAGCAGCGGCGGCTTCCGCCGCTTTCGCCGTGGCAATGTCGAGCGTCTCGCAGAGCGTGAAGGGCACGCGCCCGTCCAGCGTCTGCGCAAACGCCGCGCTCGATGCGCCGATCAGGTAGGCGTGGGCGACGCGGTCGAACAGTGGAGCCAGTCCTACGATCCCGCCCTCCTTCGCCTTGCCGCCGACGATCCAATGGACGTCGCGGAAAGCGGTGAGCGCCTTCTCGGTGGAATCGGCGTTGGTCGCCTTGGAATCGTTGACGAACAGTACGCGCCCGCGCCGTCCGACCTGTTCCATGCGATGCGCGAGACCCGGGAAGCTTTTCAGGGCGGCGGCCAGCGACTCGCCCTCGACGCCGAAGGCGCGCACGGCCGCGGCGGCAACGGCCGCGTTCTGCCAGTTATGGGCGCCGCGGAGCGACCCGATTCCGTCGAGGTCGGCGAGCACCGCCCCCTCCCCCTCGGTCACCCGGCCCTCTCGCGCGATCAGCTCCGCCTCGGCTTCGCCGTGACCCGCGACATGGACGCGGACCATCGGTCCCGTCCGCCGCCCGGCGATGGCCCTGCAATGCGCGTCGTCGACGCCGACGATGGCGAGGTCGGCCGATGCCACCACGCGCTCTTTGATGGCGGCATAGGCCTCCATGGTGCCGTGCCGGTCGAGATGGTCGGGGGTGAGGTTGAGCAGGATGCCGACGCTCGGCTTCAGCGACGGCGTCAGGTCGATCTGGAAGGTCGAGAGCTCGACGACGTGGATGCGTTCGCGCGACGGCGGTTCCAACAACAGGATCGCGGTGCCGATATTGCCGCCCATCTGCACGTCGTAGCCGGCTTGGGCCAGCACGTGGGCGATCAGCGCCGTCGTGGTCGATTTGCCGTTGGTGCCGGTGATCGCGACGAATGGGGCATCCGGCGCAACCGCCGCGCGCTCACGGCAGAAGATCTCGATGTCGCCGATGATCGGGATGCCGGCCGCCTTTGCCAGTTCCACCGTCCAGTGCGGCTCGGGATGGGTCAGCGGCACGCCGGGCGAGAGTACGAGCGCGGAGAAGCCGGACCAGTCCGCCTCGCGCGGGTCCGAGACGGTGATGCCGAGGCCGCGCGCCCGCTCGGCGCTCTCGGGGCTGTCGTCCCAGGCGATCACGTCGGCGCCGCCGGCCTTCAGCGCGTGGACCGTGGCGAGGCCGGAGCCGGCGAGGCCGAACAGGACGAGCTTTTGGCCGGCGAAGGTGGTGGCGGGCGTCATCGTCTCAGCGCAGCTTCAGCGTGGCGAGGCCGGCGAGCGCCAGGATCACGGCGATGATCCAGAAGCGGATCACGACCTGTGCCTCCTTCCAGCCCTTCTGCTCGAAATGGTGGTGGATCGGCGCCATCCGGAAGACGCGCTTGCCCGTGAGCTTGAACGAGGCGACCTGGATGATCACCGACATCATCTCCAACACGAACAGGCCGCCGACGATGGCGAGCACGATCTCGTGCTTCGTCGCCACGGCGATGGTGCCGAGAAGGCCCCCGAGCGCCAGAGAGCCGGTATCGCCCATGAAGATCTGCGCGGGCGGCGCGTTGAACCAGAGGAAGCCGAGGCCCGCTCCGATCACCGCGCCCGTGACCACCGCGAGCTCGCCGGTGTCGCGGACGTAGTTCACCTGCAGGTAGCCGGCGGTGAAGGAATTGCCGACGAGGTAGGCGATGACGCCGAAGGTGCCGCAGGCGATCATCACCGGCACGATGGCGAGGCCGTCGAGACCGTCGGTGATGTTCACTGCGTTGCCGGCGCCGACGATGACGAAGGCCGCGAAGATGACCCAGAACCAGCCGAGGTTCAGCAGCGCGTCCTTGAAGACCGGGAAGGCGAGTTCGTTCTGCAGGCCGGCGGGCGAGTAGATCGAGATCAGCAGGCAGGCGGCGCCGGCGATGGCGGCTTCGAGCGCCAGCCGGAACTTGCCGGAAAATCCGAGATGGGACTGCTTCGTCACCTTGAGGTAGTCGTCGTAGAAGCCGATCGCGCCGAAGCCGACGGTGACGGCCAGCGTCACCCAGACGTAGTGGTTGCGCGGGTTGGCCCATAGGATCACGGCAACGAGAAAGCCCGCCAGGATCATCAGCCCGCCCATGGTCGGCGTGCCGCGCTTCACGAGGTGGGTCTGCGGGCCGTCCTCGCGGATCGGCTGGCCCTTGCCCTGGCGCAGGCGCAGCAGGGAGATGATCCAAGGGCCGAACCAGAACACGAACAGGCCCGCCGTGAACAGCGCGCCGCCGGTGCGGAAGGTGATGTAGCGGAACACGTTGAGCGCGTTGACGCTGCTCGACAGTTCCGAAAGGAGATAAAGCATGTCGGGGGCCGCGGTGTCAGGGAACGTGGCCGCGCTGCGTGACGGCCGGCGTCATTCGGTCAGGGCGCTACCTTGAGTGGTGCTTCCCGCGGATCGGTGCCGACCGCATAGCGGGCCTTCACCGCTTCGACAATCCTGCCCATCCGGATCGAGTTCGAGCCCTTCACCATCACGGCGTCACCCGGGCGCAGGCTGTCGAGCACCGCGTCGACGAGGTCCGCCGAGGTCGCGGCGGCGATGCCGCGGTTGGCCACCGGCAGAGCCTCGAACAGGTGGCGCATCATGGAGCCTGCCGTGAAGACGAGGTCGATGCCGCTGGCGCGGACCGCGTCGGCGAGTTCGCGGTGGCGCTGCTCGGCCGAGGGCCCGAGTTCCAGCATGTCGCCGAGCACGGCGATTCGCCGTCCACGTCCGCTGGTCTCGATGCCGCTGAGCGTCGCCAGGGCGGCGCGGATCGAGGCCGGGTTCGCGTTGTAGCTCTCGTCGACCAGAAAAGCCGCGCCGTCTCCGATGGTCAGCGCCGTGCGCTCGCCGCGCCCGACTGGGGGTTTGAGCCCAGCGAGCGAGATTGCGGCGCGGGCGAGATCCGCGCCGAGGGCGTGAACGACGGCGAGAACCCCCAGAGAATTCATCGCGGTGTGCCGGCCGGCCGTGCCGAGCTGATAGGTGACCGGCACGCCCATCACGCTCGCGTCGACCACCGACAGGTCGGGCCGGGTGACGATGCGGTTCGCCCGCACGTCGGCCTCCGCGTGCTCGCCGAAGCTGATCACGCGGCCGGCCTGCGAGGCGCGGGCATGGGCCAGCAACCGCTCGAAATTGGCGTTGTCGCGGTTGAGGATCGCGACCCCGCCGGGCTCGATCCCCGAGAATATCTCGCCCTTGGCGTCGGCGATGGCCGAGAGCGAGCGGAAGTGCTCGATATGCACCGGCTCGACGGTGACGACGAGCGCCACCTGCGGCCGGACCTGCGCCGCCAGCGGCACGATCTCGGCCGCGTGGTTCATGCCGATCTCGAAGACGCCGTAGCGGGCGCTCGAAGGCATGCGCGTCAGCGTCAGCGGCACGCCCCAATGGTTGTTGTAGGAGGCGACCGAGGCGTGGGTCTCGCCTTGGGCCGAGAGCACGTGGCGCAGCGCCTCCTTGGTGCCGGTCTTGCCGACGGAGCCCGTCACCGCGACGATGCCGGCGCTTGAGCGGGCGCGGGAGGCGATGCCCAGCGCACGCATGGCGTCGAGGACCGGGTCTTCGCTGCCGGCGGCGACCGCGAGCACCGGGCCGGCGTCTGCGAATTCTTTCGCGCGGTCCTGGGAGACCACGGCCGCACCGGCGCCGTTCTCCAGGGCACCGCGCACGAAGGCGTGCCCATCGCGGGCTTCACCCCTGATCGCGAAAAAGAGGTCGCCGGGTTGCAGCGTGCGGGTGTCGATCGAGGCGCCGGTGATGGCGCGTGCGTCGCCGTGAAGGAGGCCGCCGGTAGCCGCTTCGAGCGCGGCCGGCGTCCAGAGGGAGGTCGTGTCGGTCATGCGGCCTCCGATTGATCGTGACGGACGCGAGCGCCACCCTCCCCCGCAGAGGGGAGAGGGTTTTGCGAGACTATGGCGCGCGAGGCGAGCAACCCAAAAATCACGTCAGCTCCGCAATCGCAGCGCGGACCGCGTCGTGGTCCGAGAAGGGGAGCACGCGGTCGCCCACGATCTGGCCGGTTTCATGACCCTTGCCAGCGACGACGAGCACGTCGCCCGGCTGGAGGCCCCGCACGGCTTTGCGGATCGCCTCGGCCCGGTCGCCGATCTCCTCCGCACCCGGCGCCTGGGCAAGGATGGCGGCGCGGATCGCGCCCGGCTCCTCCGTGCGCGGGTTGTCGTCGGTGACGATGACGCGGTCGGCGAGGCGCTTGGCGATCTCGCCCATGACCGGCCGTTTGCCGGTGTCGCGGTCGCCGCCGCAACCGAAGACGAGGACGAGACGTCCGCTGGCGAAGAGACGGAGCGCCGCCAGCACGTGCTCCAGCGCTTCGGGCTTGTGCGCGTAGTCGACGAGGCAGAGGCCACCATTCGCTTCGCCGATTCGCTCCATGCGGCCGGGCACGCCGGTGAGGGATTCGAGCGCCGAGAACACACCGGCCGGATCGGCCGCGCCGCCCGGTGTCGCCAGGGCGAGGCCGGCTGCGACCAGCGCGTTCTCGACCTGGAAGCCACCGACCAGGGGCAACTTCACGGTGTAGGTCGTCTCGCCCTCCAGACCGGGGCCGCGCAGAGTCAACGCCTGCGAAAACCCTTCGGTGCGGGCATCCTCGAGACGGATGTAGTGGCCGCCGCGACCCGTGGTGCGGATCTCGTGTCCGGCCGCGTCTGCGGTGTCGACGACCCGCTCGGCATACGCGCCGTCGGCGTTGACGATCACCGGCCGGCCCTTGGGCAGCAGCGTCGTGAACAGCCGAAGCTTCGCCTGCAGATAATCCTCGATCGTCGGGTGATAATCGAGATGGTCGCGCCCGAGATTGGTGAAGCCGGCGGCCGCGAGTTCCACGCCGTCGAGCCGGCACTGCTCGATACCGTGCGACGAGGCCTCCATGGCGAGGTCGGTGACGCCGTCATCGGCCAGCCGCGCCAGCGTCTCGTGCAGCGTCACCGGGTCGGGCGTGGTCAGCGAGCCGTAGGCCGCGCCCGCATTCGTGACGATGCCGACCGTGCCGAGGCTCGCGGATTCGCGGCCCAGTGTCGAGAGAATCTGGCGGACGAAGTCGGCGACCGAGCTCTTGCCGGAGGTGCCGGTGACGGCGACCACGGTTTCGGGCTGGCGGCCGGAGAAGCGGGCGGCGGCGAGCGAGAGGGCGCGGCGCGCGTCGGGCACCGCGATCCAGGCGGTTGCGGCCGGCAGATCCGCCGGCCGCTCGCCCTCGCCGACGATTGCAACCGCACCGGACGTGGCGGCCTTCGCGGCAAACAGCCGGCCGTCGGCCTTGGTGCCGGGGATCGCGACGAAGATGCCGCCCGGGACGACCTTGCGGCTGTCTGCGGTGATGGCGGTGACGGCTTGATCCGCGACGTCGGCGTCGGGGAACAGGCTGGCGAGCCGCGCCCCGCTCACCGGCCGTCGACCATGTTGGCGTGATAGGCGCCGAGCTTCGTCATCAGCGGGAACGGCTTGGCGGGCGGGTCGAATTGCGGCGGCAGGCCGAGGATCGGCGCGACGCGTTCGAGGATCTTACCCGTCACCGAACCCGAATTGTAGGCGGCGGTGGCGTAGCCGCCAGTCTCGGGCAGGCCCTGCGGCTCGTCCATCAGCGTCACGAAGAGATACTTCGGCTTGTCCATCGGGGCCGCCGCGAAGAAGGTCGTGAACAACCGGTTCTTGTTGTAGCGCCCGCCGATGACCTTCTCCGCCGTGCCGGTCTTGCCGCCGACGTAGTAGAGCGGCACGGCAGCCTTTCGGGCCGAGCCCTCGACGGCGTTGAGGCGCATGATGAAGCGCATCGCTTCGCTGTTCTGGGTCGAGATGACGTGGGTCGACTTGGCGCGGGCGGTGGCCTCGTCGGTCTTGAGGAAGGTCGGGACGATGTAGTCCCCGCCGTTGATGATCGCGCCGACGGCGGCGGTGGCCTGGATCGGGGCGACGGCGATGCCGTGGCCGAAGGCGATGGTGATCGTGTTGATCTCGCTCCAGCGCTGCGGAAGGATCGGCGAGGCGCTCTCGGGCAACTCGGTCCGCATCCGGTCGAGCAGGCCCATCTTGCGCAGGAAGGCCTTGTGGCCAGGGATGCCGACGCCCAGCGCCATCTTGGCCGAGCCGATGTTGGAGGAGTGGGTGAACACCTCCGGCATCGTCAGCACGCGGCCGGTGGCGTGGTAGTCGTGGATGCGCTGGCGGCCCCAGTTCAGCACGCCGCCGCGGGTGTCGAAGGTCGAGTTGACGTTGTACTTGCCGGAATCGAGCGCCATGGCGAGGGTCATCGCCTTGAATGTCGAGCCCATCTCGTAGACGCCGACGTTCATCCGGTTGATGCGGTCGGCCGAGAGCGCGTCCTTCGGCTCGTTCGGGTCGAAATCCGGATAGGAGGCGAGCGCGATCACCTCGCCGGTGTTCACGTCGAGGATCATCGACGCGCCGGCCTTGGCCTTGAAGTGCTCGATGCCCTTCACGAGCTCATCGCGCACCGCGAATTGCGCCCGCAGGTCGAGGGAGAGCTGCACCGGCGCCAGGTCGGCCTGCTTGGCGACGAAGCCGAGGCTGTTGAGGGCGCCGTTGCCCTGGTTGTCGATGTACTTTTCCATACCGGCGATGCCGATATTGTCGAGGTTGGTCGCGCCGATGATGTGGGCGGCGGCGACGCCGTTCGGGTAGACGCGCTTGTGGTCGGGTAGGAAGCCGACGCCGGGGATGCCGAGGCGATGCACCTCGAGCTGCTGCTTCGGCGTGATCTCGCGCTTGACCCAGACGAAGCCCTTCTTGGTGGAGAGCTTCGTACGCAGCTCCGAGGCATTCAGCTCGGGCAGCACTGCGGTCAGAAGCTCGACGGCCTCGTCCTTATCGTAGATCTTGCGCGGCTCGGCGAAGACCGAGACCGTGCGGATATCGGTGGCGAGGATCTCGCCGTTGCGGTCGATGATGTCGGGGCGGATCGCGGTGGTGGCCGCGGCGGCGACACGGTGGTCGTCGGTACCGGAGCCCGGCGTCGCCGCCATGATGACGAGGCGGATGCTGATCGCGCAGAAGACCATGCCGAAGCCGAGGCCGACGATGCCGACGCGGGCGAAGGACCGCTCGATCGCGAGCCGGAACATCTTCCGGTAGAGGCCGACGAGAAAGGGCGCGCGAGGCTCGACGGCAACGAAGCGCTCGGGCGCGTCGTCCCCTTGCACATCACTTTCATGCGCGGCGGCCTCGGGCTCTGCCTGGTCCGCCACCTGGTGGTGCGCAACCTGCGACGCGTCCATCGCGGCGTGGGCGTCCGAGGCCGGCACGTCCTGATCCTGCGGAGGGTGTTCGGACACGGGATTTACCTCGAAGCCGTATTCGGCGTGCGGGTGCTGACGGTGCGGGTCGTCGTGGAGCGCGTGATCGAGCCGGTGGTGCGCGGCTCGTCGGCCTTCGCCGTCGGCTTGTCCTTCGGCGTCGCGGTGGCGGCGAGCAGCCGGCCGATCTCGTCGCCGCGATCGGGGCGGGCCGGCAGGTCGGACATCCGCGCCAGATGGTCGGTGCCGATCGGCTCCAGCGCGAGATGGCGCTCGACCGCAGCCTGCAGGCGATCCGGGCGGGTGAGCAGCTGCCATTCGGCGCGCAGCACCGCGATGGCCTGACGCTCCTTGTGCAGCTCGGTCTTCCGCTTCGAGACCTGAGCCGACTGGTACAGCGTGTCGTACTTCGTCGAGTAGGCGTAGACGGCCGCCGCCATCAGGCCGAAGACCGCCAGGAAGTTCAGAAGACGGATCATCGTGCTGAACCTTGATGCTGGCGCCTCAAGGTCCGTCCGCCGTGAAGGCGGCGGCGCGCATGCGCGCTTGCCAACGGCCGAAGGCAGAAAGACCCGTAGTGGACGGCCGTTGGTGTCACCGGCGCGATCCTCCGCGAAGGCCGGCGGTTGCCGGAAGGATGGCGAGCGCCTGGACCGCGTCGAGCGGCTCGGGCACGGGGGCGTCGGTGCGCTCGGCGGCACGAAGTTTTGCGGAGCGCGCGCGCGGGTTGACGTGGCACTCGTGCTCGGAGGGCAGGACCGGCCCTTTGGTGACGGGCGAAAAGCTCTTCGGCGCCGGCCGCTCGACGCTCGGCACGTGGCGCGAGGCCTGGACGGCACGGCCGCTGCGGGCCGAGAGGAACTGCTTGACGATGCGGTCTTCCAGCGAATGGAAGCTCACCACCGCGAGACGGCCGCCGGGCTTCAGGATGCGCTCGGCCGCGTGAAGCGCAGCGACCAGTTCGCCGAGTTCGTCGTTCACCGCGATGCGCAGGCCCTGGAAGCTGCGTGTCGCGGGGTTTAAGTGACTGCCGGGATCGACCCGGACCACGCCGGCGATCAGTTCGGCGAGCTGGCCGGTGGTCGTGATCGGTGCACGGCGGCGAGCCTCGATGATGGCGCGGGCGACGGCGCGGGCGCGGCGCTCCTCGCCATAATGGAAGAAGATGTCGGCGAGCCATTCCTCGTCGGCCTCGTTGACGAGGTCGGCCGCGCTCTGGCCTTCGCTCGACATGCGCATGTCGAGGGGGCCGTCGTTGCGGAACGAGAAACCGCGTTCGGCCTGGTCGAGCTGCATCGACGAGACGCCGATATCGAGCACCACCCAGTCGGCATGCGGTTCGCCCTCGGCCTGCACCAGCGTGTCGAGGCTGCCGAAGCGGCCCTGGACGAGGCGGAGCCTGTCGCCGGATTTGGCCTGAAGTGCCGCGCCGTCGGCGATGGCGCTGGCGTCGCGGTCGATACCGATGACGCGGACATCCGGGTCGCAATCGAGCAGCGCGCGGGTGTAGCCGCCGGCTCCGAAGGTGCCGTCGACGGCGAGGCCCGGTCCCTTGGGATCGAGGGCGTCGAGCACTTCGGCCATGAGAACCGGTACGTGCGGCCCCTCGCCGGGCGTGCCCCTGCGCGGCGGCCGGGTCATCGCGCGACCTCGCGCACCACCGAAGGCGGAATCGCTGCGAATCTCGTCGTTTCCGAAGACAACCGGCTCATGCGATCCTGCAACGCGCGGGGACCGCACCAGGGCGGTCCGGGCAGAAGTGGCGGCACCGAGCGCACGGCGGCCATGGACCCGCGCACGAACCCTCGTCCAGCAACCTAGACGAGAGTCCGCCGATCCGAAAATCACCTTGAGCGGGTTCGATTCGGGTACCATGAGCCTTCGAGCGCCGTCAACGAGCGTGGCCTTGCGGAGCGGGCCTCGTCGAAACAGACCTCAGCAAGGTTAACCGAGCGTCAAAACGGCTGCGGATTTCGGGGTGATCGACCTGAAATCCGCGTGTCGAAAAATGATGGAATCAGCCGGCCTTTAAGCCGGGTTCTGTAGGGCCCGGGCGCCTTGCGGCACCCGGACGTGGCGGCCATTCCTCTGGGACGATCGTCACCGACCGCCTCGAGCAACCAACCCGGGCGACGGGCCTGGAGAGCGGGCCTGCTTGTCCCCTCGCGGGGATAAGCGTGTCGCCCCTATTCGGTCTTGCACCCGGTGGGGTTTGCCGTGCCGTCCGCGTTGCCGCGTCCGCGGTGCGCTCTTACCGCACCCTTTCACCCTTACCTCGCAAGCGAGGCGGTCTGCTCTCTGTGGCACTGTCCCTAGGGTCGCCCCCGCCGGACGTTATCCGGCACCGTCTCTCCATGGAGCCCGGACTTTCCTCCCCGCACCTGTCGCGAGACCTGCGCGGAGCGGCCGCCCGGCCGACTGATCCGGGGCGGATGTGCGCCGCGGTCGCCTCGGCGGTCAAGGAGATTCGCCGGATGCCGGCCTGCCTGCTTTTCGGGCCTGCCCGGATTTTCGGCGGCCGGTTGCGAGCCCTGGCCGACGGGATCACTCTTCCGGTCGTCGAGGCCGCGGGCCGTCGGGCCGGGTCTCTCACCATGCAGGAGGTCGCGCCATGTCGACGGAAACGCAATGGAGCCTGGACGCCGTTCACGCCCTGCGGGAGATGGCCCGCGAGGGTCTGACGCTTCCGCTGATCAGCCTGAAGCTAAAGCGCCCGGTCGACGCCGTCGCCGCCAAGCTCGCCGAACTCGGTATAACGCCGGCAGCCAGTCCCTAACCGACTGTCGTCCCGGGACTCGCCGAAGGCGAGAATCCAGGATCTACGACTGGCCGCAGCGTGTTGGGCGGATCCCCGGGTTCCGGTACGCGGCCCCAGGATGACGGCGGGGTGCCTGCGAGTGAGCAAAAACCCCAAAAATTACCAGCTGCCGGTGTTCTCCATCGAGGCCCACGGTTCCTGCGGAGGCTTACGCTCACCCTTCTGGAGAAGCTCGATCGAGATCCCGTCCGGCGACTTCACGAAGGCCATGTAGCCGTCGCGCGGCGGCCGGTTGATGGTCACGCCCTTGTCCTGCAGGTTCTTGCAGAAGGCATAGATGTCGTCGACCTGATAAGCGAGGTGCCCAAAGTTGCGGCCGCCGGAATAGCTCTCGGGATCCCAGTTCCAGGTCAGCTCGATTTCTGGAGACTTTTCGGAGGTCGCACGGCCGGCATCGTCAGGGGCGGCGAGGAAGACGAGCGTGAAGCGGCCCTTCTCGTTCTCGACCCGGCGGATTTCCTGAAGCCCGAAGGTGTTCACGTAGAAGTCCAGCGCCATATCGAGGTCCGCCACGCGGACCATCGTGTGCAGATACTTCATCGCTGACCTAACCCATTGTTAATGCAGAGAATATTTCGTTGCCTGGCAAGATGTTGGTACGCCGAACTGCCCAATCGCCAGACTGCGGCAGACGAACGTCGGTTAAATATCTAGCGTCTGGCCGTGTGACGAATAGGTCGAACTCATCCTTCAAACATGAGGCAGATGCATTTTTTCTACCCGGTCGAATTCGACAGGTGATGCCGTGATGCCCTGTCTCGATAGACGCCATTGTTCGTATAACTTCTTGCCAAGCAAGCCAAATTTTGGGGGTGGGAGGACACTGGCTGCTGAGGCGATAATGAGCAGTGTCGTTAATATGGTCCGGTCACGCTCTAGAGCCGTATCCGATCATGCTGGGTCGAATGCATCGTATCCGGCGGCGGTGAGATAGTTGCGACATTCGCCCGGGGTAAACGCGGCGATGGCCTGCCGGATCGCCTGCCTGAGGTCGATGACGGTTCGTGCGGCGGCAGTGCGGAGGAGCGCCTTGAGCTTTGCGAAGGCCTGCTCGATCGGATTGAGGTCGGGCGAGTAGGGCGGCAAATAAAGGAGGCGCGCACCGGCCGCTTGGACGGCCTTGCGCACGCCCGCGACCTTGTGGGCCGGGAGGTTGTCCAGGATCACCGTGTCGCCTGGCCTCAGGGCCGGGACCAGGATGTCGGCCACGTAGGCCCGGAAGCGCTCGCCGTTCGTCGCTCCGTCGAACATGGTCGTGGCGACCAGACCGCTGGTGCGGAGCGCGGCCGTGATGGTCGTGGTTTTCCAATGTCCCTGTGGGACGCCGACCCGGCAGCGCTCGCCCCGTGGGGCACGACCATAGCGGCGTGCCATGGCTGTGGTCGCCGCGGTCTCGTCGAGGAAGACGAGGGTGTCGGGATCGAGTTCGTCCTGGGCCTCGAACCAGTCCTCGCGCTCGGCCTTCACATCGGACCGATCCTGCTCGGCCGCGTGCGCCGTGTTTTTTTACGCGTGATCCCGTGACGTTTGAAGAAGCGCGACAGGCCGCTCTCGCTCGTCGCCACGCCCTGCTCGGCCAGCAGGCTCCGCAACTCCGACAGGAAGATCGTCGGCTGCGCCTCATAGAGGCTCAGGATCAGGTCGGCATGGGCCTCGACGTGCTGCGAGCGCCGGTCGCCGCCTTGCGGCTTGGCCGCCACCCGACCCTCCTGCGCGAAGCTCTCCTGCCAGCGTATCGCGCTAGACGGGCTGACCCCGAAGCGCCGCGCTGCACCACGACGTGAGGATCCTTCCTCTACGGCGGACACAACGCGCTCACGCAGATCCGACGACAACGGTGACGACATCGACCCCCCTGTCGAAAGCCGACAGGGAATCAGATCAGCCCGTGTGTGAAAACCCAGCCCGACTCCGCCTGGTCGGCGGCCGCTCTAATGCTAAATCTCGGATCTAATCGGGCCCCTCGAAGCGTCTGAAGTCGACCGAAAACAGAATGTCAGCTTATTGTAATGACGTATGACGAAGCGGACATAGCCCATCCGGCCGCTTGCGACCCCTTGCCGACCCTCGAAAGGTCCGCTTCCAGGCTGCTGAGGCAAAGGCCAACGTCCGGGTTGGGTGGGTAGCGGTCTGGCTGCTTTCGGTGGCGTAATGTCTTCAAGCAGACATAGGTCCTATCGACAGAGGCCTACCCCTCCGCTCAGATGCAGTCATCGTTTAAGCCGAGAATGCTGCGACGCTGATGGAACTAACGACCCATACCCAGGCGGTCCTACACCTGGCGCGAACCCGGAGATTAATATCACCAACATCATGGTGGTCCTGGATTACGGCAGTGCTGATACACCCGCTTTGATAGCCGACCCAATGATCCGATTTTCAACCTCAAAGTTATACGCAAAATCAACCTAGAGTAAGCGGGCCACCTGATGCTATTCGGGTGGCCCGTTTCATTGCGTGGCAGGCTGCAAACGGTTTGTGATGTGCAGCGGGCAGGACATAGATCGTTCCCACATGCTGGAGCGGCTCTGTCGGCGAAAATCAAATCCTTATGCCGAACCGTCTCGCACCCTCTCGAACGCTTATGCGGGTTCGAGGATCGTAGTCGGCCGCCCCGATGGGGTGCCAGGTTGATTTCCCGTGGACCTTCCCGACCGACGACCGGCCCGATGCAATGGCGACGGCACCATCGGCCGATCCCAGACCCTTGAATGTCTGCGGCGCCTGCGCTCCCGGTGCCGGGCATGCGGGACCGCATTCCACGGCTATCGTCTCGGTGTCGATGGCGTAGTCCAGGTCGACCGTTCGAGGTGGCGGATCGAATGCCCCCGGGCCGCCCAGGCAGGCTGCCCGCTCGGGTGTGCCGAGTTCCGTCTCGCCCTGCACACGGCCGCGCCTACGGACTGAAAGACCACCGTCCCAGGGTCGACCAGCGAGCCCCACGCAATCCTAATGCGACCCTTATAAAATCGTCCTCGCTTCCGTCTCGAACCCTAATGCGGTTCGCGTCCACATTGGTCCTGGGTGAGACCGGTCCCGCATCGGCCCCCGAACCGAAACGGACCGACCATGCTCGACATCGCCTTCATCGCCGCGGGGCTCGCCTTCTTCGGCCTGGCCGCCGGCTACGCCGTCCTCTGCGAACGCCTCTGAGGCTCGCCATGATCCTCGACCTGACGCTTGGCGCCCTCGTGACCCTGGGGCTGCTCGGATACCTCACCTACGCCCTCGTCCGCCCCGAGCGGTTCTGAAGGAACGCCTCCCATGACCATCAACGGCTGGATACAGATCGCGCTGTTCTGCGCGGTCGTCCTCGCGCTCGCCCGCCCACTCGGCGGCTACATGACCTGTGTCTTCACGGGTGAGCGAACCTTCCTTTCGCCCGTACTCGCCCCCGTCGAGCGCGGGCTTTACCGCGTCGCCGGCATCTACGCCCGCCAGGAGCAGCAC
This sequence comes from Methylobacterium sp. WL9, assembly GCF_008040035.1. NCBI lineage: Bacteria > Pseudomonadati > Pseudomonadota > Alphaproteobacteria > Hyphomicrobiales > Methylobacteriaceae > Methylobacterium > Methylobacterium sp. WL9. The sequence goes on along the minus strand of NZ_VRVE01000010.1, from coordinate 14,593 downwards.
TGGCTCACCTACGCCCTGGCCATGCTCGCCTTCCACGTGCTCGGCTTCCTCGCCCTGTACGCGCTGCTGCGCTTCCAGGCGGTCCTGCCGTTCAACCCGGACGGGCAGTCCGCCGTCGCGCCGGACCTCGCCTTCAACACGGCGGCGAGCTTCGTGACCAACACGAACTGGCAGAACTACGGCGGCGAGACGACGATGTCGTACCTCACGCAGATGCTGGGCCTGACCCACCAGAACTTCCTGTCGGCGGCTACCGGCATCGCCCTGGCCGTCGCCCTGGTGCGCGGCTTCTCGCGCGCCTCAGCCGCCACCGTTGGCTCGTTCTGGGTCGACCTGACCCGGACCACCCTCTACGTGCTGCTGCCGATCTGCGTCGTCTACACGCTGTTCCTGGTCTCCCAAGGCATCCCCCAGACCTTCGGCGGTGCCGTCGAGGCCACCACCCTGGAAGGCGCCAAGCAGACCATCGCGGTCGGCCCGGTGGCGAGCCAGGTCGCGATCAAGATGCTCGGCACCAACGGCGGCGGGTTCTTCAACGTCAACGCCGCCCACCCGTTCGAGAATCCCACCGCCCTCTCGAACTTCGTCGAGATCGTCTCGATCTTCGCCATCGGCGCTGCGCTCACCAACGTCTTCGGCCGGATGGTCGGCGACGAGCGCCAGGGCTGGGCGATCCTCGCCGCGATGGCGGTGCTGTTCCTGGCAGGCGTCACCGTCGTCTACTGGGCCGAGAGCGCCGGGAGCCCCGTCCTCAACGGCCTCGGCCTGGCCGGCGGGAACATGGAGGGCAAGGAGGTCCGCTTCGGCATCGTCGCCTCGGCCCTGTTCGCGGCCGTCACCACGGCGGCCTCGTGCGGCGCGGTCAACGCCATGCACGACAGTTTCACCGCGCTCGGCGGCATGATCCCGCTGATCAACATGGAGCTCGGCGAGATCATCGTCGGCGGCGTCGGGGCCGGCCTCTACGGCATCCTCGTCTTCGTCATCGTGACGATCTTCGTCGCCGGCCTGATGGTCGGTCGCACGCCCGAGTACCTCGGCAAGAAGATCGAGGCCAAGGAGGTCAAGATGGCGATGCTCGCCATCCTGTGCCTGCCGCTGATGATGCTGGGGTTCACGGCGCTGGCCACCGTGGTCGCGGCCGGCCTTGCCGGCCCGGCCAACGCCGGCCCGCACGGCTTCTCGGAGATCCTGTACGCCTTCACCTCGGCGGCGGCGAACAACGGCTCGGCCTTCGGCGGGCTCACCGGCAACACCCTGTTCTACAACACCACGCTCGGCCTCGGCATGCTGTTCGGCCGGTTCTTCGTGATCGTCCCGGCGCTCGCCATCGCAGGGTCGCTCGCCTCCAAGAAAACGGTGCCAGCCTCGGCCGGGACGTTCCCGACGCATGGGGGCCTGTTCGTCGGCCTGCTGGTCGGCGTGATCCTGATCGTCGGCGGCCTGACCTTCTTCCCGGCGCTGGCGCTCGGACCCATCGTCGAGCACCTCGCCGGCGGCCTCGGCCAGACCTTCGCGGCGGGGGGCTGAGATGAGCCATGGAGCCCAAACGCTGAGGCGCACCGCCATACGCCGTGCCCTGGCCCGTCACAGGCCGCGATCGCCATCCTGGGATCAGGTCGAACGGAATCGAAGATCCATCCGCCTCTCGGACGTCATCCTCGGCATGCTCGGCCTGACGCTGCTCGGCGCCCTCGGCATCATGGCCGGGGCGGCCCTCCTCGGCACCGCCCTGGCCCCCTGAGCCCCCACTCGGCGGCGCGTGACCGCGCCGCCGCCCGAGATGCCTCAACCATCCAATCGGACAACCGCAATGGACCGCCCAAACTCCACGAGCCTGTTCAGCGCCGCCCTAGTCGGGCCGGCGCTCGTCGGCGCCCTGACCAAGCTCGACCCCCGCAAGATGATCAAGAACCCGGTCATGTTCGTGGTCGAGGTGGTGGCCGCGCTCACCACCGTCCTGTTCGTCCGCGACGTGCTGACGGGCGGTGCCAACCTCGCCTTCTCCGGCCAGATCATCCTGTGGCTGTGGTTCACCGTTCTGTTCGCCAACTTCGCCGAGGCCATCGCCGAGGGTCGCGGCAAGGCCCAGGCCGACAGCCTACGGCGCACCCGTACCGAGACCATGGCCAAGCGCCTCACCGGCACGGGCCGGGACTTCGAGACCATCCCCGGCAACGACCTGAAGGTCGGCGACGTGGTCCTGGTCGAGGCCGGCGACATCATTCCCTCGGACGGCGAGGTCATCCTTGGCGTGGCATCGGTGAACGAGGCCGCCATCACCGGCGAGTCCGCCCCGGTGATCCGCGAGTCGGGCGGCGACCGCTCGGCGGTGACCGGAGGCACGCAGGTGCTTTCCGACGAGATCCGGGTCCGCATCACCGCTGCCGCCGGTTCGACCTTCGTCGACCGGATGATCGCCCTCGTCGAAGGCGCGTCGCGGCAGAAAACCCCGAACGAGATCGCGCTCAACATCCTGCTCGCCGGGCTGACCCTGATCTTTGTCTTCGCCGTCGCCTCGATCCCGAGCTTTGCCTCCTACGCCGGCGGATCGATCCCGCTCATCGTGCTGGTGGCCCTGTTCGTCACCCTGATCCCGACCACCATCGGCGCGCTCCTGTCGGCCATCGGCATCGCCGGCATGGACCGGCTGGTGCGCTTCAACGTGCTCGCCATGTCGGGCCGCGCGGTGGAGGCGGCCGGCGATGTCGACACCCTGCTGCTCGACAAGACCGGCACGATCACCCTCGGCAACCGGCAGGCCACCGAGTTCCGCCCCGTCCGCGGCGTGACCGAGCAGGACCTCGCCGACGCCGCCCAGTTGGCGTCGCTGGCCGACGAGACCCCGGAGGGGCGCTCCATCGTCGTCCTGGCCAAGGAGAAGTACGGCATCCGGGCCCGCGACATGGCGAGCCTCAACGCGACCTTCGTACCGTTCACCGCGCAGACCCGGATGAGCGGCGTCGATCTCGACGGTTCTTCCATCCGCAAGGGCGCCGTCGATTCCATCATCGCCTCGGTGAGTTCACAGCCGATGGCGACCCGTGGCTCCGGTGCGGCGCTGGCTTTCAGCCCAGGCGTCGCCGACGAGACGGTGCGCGAGATCCAGGCCATCGCCGAGGACGTGGCCAAGGCGGGCGGCACCCCGCTCGCCGTGACGCGGGACGGCCGGCTTCTCGGCGTCGTCTACCTCAAGGACATCGTGAAGGGCGGCATCCGCGAGCGCTTCGCCGAGCTCCGGCAGATGGGCATCCGCACGGTGATGATCACCGGCGACAACCCGATGACCGCGGCTGCCATCGCGGCCGAGGCCGGCGTGGACGACTTCCTCGCCCAGGCCACCCCGGAGGACAAGCTGGCGCTGATCCGCAAGGAGCAGTCCCAGGGCAAGCTCGTCGCCATGTGCGGCGACGGCACCAACGACGCCCCGGCACTCGCCCAGGCCGACGTCGGCGTGGCCATGAACACCGGCACGGTGGCCGCGCGCGAGGCCGGCAACATGGTCGACCTCGACAGCGACCCGACCAAGCTCATCGAGATCGTCGGCATCGGCAAACAGTTGCTGATGACACGCGGGGCGCTGACCACCTTCTCCATCGCCAACGACGTGGCCAAGTATTTCGCCATCATCCCGGCGATGTTCCTGGTGCTCTACCCGCAGCTGCAGGCCCTCAACGTCATGGGTCTCGCCTCGCCCGAGAGCGCGATCCTGTCGGCCATCATCTTCAACGCGCTCATCATCGTCGTCCTGATCCCGCTGGCGCTGAAGGGCGTGTCCTACCGTGCGGTCGGGGCCGGGGCGCTGCTGCGCCGGAACCTGCTGATCTACGGCCTGGGCGGCATCCTGGTGCCCTTCGTCGGCATCAAGGCGATCGACCTGGCCATCACCGCCCTTCACCTCGTCTGAGCCCCGCGAAACTCCAAATCAGGCCAACGTCCATGCTGAACCAGCTTCGCCCCGCCCTCGTCCTGCTGATCGCCCTGACGGCCATCACCGGGCTCGCCTACCCCCTCGCGATGACCGGCATCGCAGGGGCGATCTTCCCGGCCAAGGCCGCCGGCAGCCTGATCGAGCGCGACGGCAAGGTCGTCGGCTCCAGCCTGATCGGGCAGTCCTTCACGCAAGCCGGATACTTCCACGGTCGCCCCTCGGCCACGAGCGCCGCCGATCCGGCCGACGCCGCCAAGACCGTCCCGTCGCCCTACAACGCCGCGAACTCGTCGGGCTCGAATCTCGGGCCGACGAGCGCCGCCCTGGCCGAGCGGGTCAAGGGCGACCTCGACGGCCTCAGGGCCGAGAATCCCGGTAAGCCCGTCCCGGTCGACCTCGTCACCGCCAGCGGCTCGGGCCTCGACCCGGACATCTCGCCGGACGCCGCCCTGTTCCAGGTGCCCCGGATCGCCAAGGCGCGCAGCCTGCCCGAGGATCGGGTGCGTTCCCTCGTGGAGGCGCAGGTCCAGGGTCGTCTCCTCGGCATCCTCGGCGAGCCCCGCGTCAACGTGCTCGCCCTCAACCTCGCCCTGGACGGTTCGGGGTCGAAGTAGAACCGCCGGATGACAGGCCGCCCCATGTCGACGCCGCATCGCGATCCGGACCGTCCCTCCCCCGACGCCCTGCTGGAGGCCGCGCGTCGGGAGGAAGGCGGACGGGGTCGCCTCAAGATCTTCCTCGGGGCGGCCCCGGGGGTCGGCAAGACCTACGAGATGCTCACCGTCGGGCGCGCGCGGCTCAAGGCCGGCACCGACGTGGTCGTCGGCGTGGTCGAGACCCACGGGCGCGCGGAGACCCTGGCGCTCGTCGAGGGCTTCGAGGTGCTCGGCCGGCGGTCGGTCGCGTACCACGGCACGGCGCTCGACGAGATGGACCTCGACGGCCTGCTGGCCCGCAGGCCCGCCCTGGCGCTGGTGGACGAGCTCGCCCACACCAACGCGCCGGGCTCGCGCCATCCGAAGCGCTACCAGGACGTCGAGGAACTGCTCGACGCCGGCATCGACGTCTACACCACCCTCAACATCCAGCACGTCGAGAGCCTGAACGACGTCGTCGCGCAGATCACCCGCATCCGTGTGCGCGAGACCGTCCCCGACGGCATCCTCGACCGCGCCGACGACATCGAGGTGGTCGACCTCAACCCCGACGACCTGATCCAGCGCCTCCGGGACGGCAAGGTCTACGTGAAGGGCAACGCCGAGCGCGCCCTCAAGCACTACTTCTCCCGCGGCAACCTGACGGCCCTGCGCGAGCTGGCGCTCCGCCGCACCGCCGACCGGGTCGACGACGAGCTCATCAGCCACATGCGGGCCAACGCCATCGCGGGCCCGTGGGGAGCCGGGGAGCGGGTGCTCGTCTGCGTCAGCGAGGACCCGAACTCCGCCGGCCTCGTGCGCCACGCCAAGCGCCTCGCCGACCGCCTGCACGCGCCTTGGACCGCCATCACCGTGGAAGGACCGCGCAGCCTGTCCCTCGACGAGGCCGCGCGCGACCGCATCGCCGACACCCTGCGCCTCGCCGACCGGCTGGGCGGGGACGCGGTCACGCTCCCCGGCGGCCGGCGCGTCGCCGACGACATCCTCGCCTATGCCCGCTCGACCAACGTCAACCACGTCATCCTCGGCAAGGCCGAACGCTCGCCGCTGTTCGAGCTCCTCAACGGCTCGGTGGTGCACGACATCATCCGCCGGTCCGGCAACATCAGCGTGCACGTCATCACCGGCGAGGCCACCAGGGCCGATCCGGTCCCGGCGAAGACGGTCGCGACGGCGGTCGAGAAGCGGCCCGTCGAGATCCTGCCCTATGCCGTCGGGCTCCTCGGCACGGGTGCCGCCCTCGGGCTCGCGCTGCTGGTCGAGCCCTATCTCGGCGTCGAGAACGCCGACCTTATCCTGCTGACCGCCATCGTCGCCGTCGCGGTGCGCTTCGGGCTGGGGCCGTCGCTCGTGGCCGTGGTCGCCGCGTCGCTGGCCTACAACTTCTTCTTCCTGCCGCCGGTCTACACCCTGACCATCGCGGACCCGACCAACATCGCCGCGTTCCTGCTGTTCACGGTGGTGGCGGTGGCCGTCTCGAACCTGGCGTCCCGATCCCGCCGCGAGGCGGTGGTCTCGCATGGCAGGGCGCGGGCCACCGAGCGGCTCTACGGCTTCAGCCGCAAACTCGCCGGCTGCGCCACCCTCGACGACGTGCTCTGGGCGACCTCCGCCCAGATCGCCGCCATGCTGAGGGTTAGGGTCGTCGTCCTGCTCCCCGACCAGGGAGCGGTCTCCGTCCGGGCCGGCTTCCCGCCCGAGGACACGCTCGACGCGGCCGACCTGGGCGCCGCGAAGTGGACCTTCGACAACGAGCGGCCCGCGGGGCGGGGCGCCGACACGCTGCCGGGGGCCAAGCGGCTGTTCCTGCCGATGCGGACGGGCCGCGGCATCGTCGGGGTGATCGGCCTCGACACCGACGGCACCGGACCGATCCTCTCGCCGGAGAGCCGGCGCCTGTTCGACGCGCTGGCCGACATGGCGGCGCTGGCCATCGAGCGGGTCCGCCTGGTCGAGGACCTCGACCGGGCGGAGCGCGCCGCCGAGACCGACCGGCTGCGCCAGGCCCTGCTCACCTCGATCTCGCACGACCTGCGCACCCCTCTGTCCTCGGTGCTCGGGGCGGCCACGACCCTGCGCGACCTCGACGAGGCCTTGGCCGTAGACGCCAAGAGGGACCTTCTCGACACCATCATCGAGGAGTCCGAGCGGCTGAACCGCTTCATCGTCAACCTCCTCGACATGACCCGGCTTGAGGCGGGGGCCGTGGCGGCGAGCCTCACGCCGCAGGACGTCGGGGAGACCGTCGACACCGCCCTGCGCCGCTTAGGCTCCATCCTCGCCTGCCATCGGGTGGAACTCGATCTTCCGGCCACCCTACCGGCCCTGCGCCTGGATCCGGTGCTGTTCGAGCAGGTGCTGGTCAACCTGCTCGACAACGCCGCCAAGTACGCCCCCGAGGGGTCCACCGTCACCGTCAGGGGCTCGGTCGAGCGTGCGCAGGTCCGTCTCACGGTCCTCGACGAGGGCGATGGCCTGCCCGAGGCCGACGTCGAGCGCGTGTTCGACAAGTTCTACCGCGTCCGGAAGGGCGACAGCGTCCGGGCCGGGACCGGCCTCGGCCTCGCCATCGCACGGGGGTTCGTCGAGGCCATGGGCGGCACGCTGACGGCCGGCAACCGCCGCGACCGCCTGGGCGCCGTCTTCACCATCCTCCTGCCCGTCCCCCCGGCGGGAAACGCCCACGCGGACCTGGCGGCATGAGCATGAACATCCTCGTCATCGACGACGAGCCGCCGATCCGGAAGCTCCTGCGCATGGGCCTTGCGACCCAGGGCTACGAGACCTTCGAGGCACCGAACGCACGCGCCGCGCTGGACGTCCTGTCCCGTGAGACCGTCGACCTAATCATCCTCGACCTCGGGCTGCCCGACATGCGCGGGCACGACCTGCTGCGCCTGATCCGCAAGGACCATCGCGACCTGCCCGTGGTGGTCCTGTCCAGCCGGGACGACGAGGCGGGCAAGGTCGAGGCGCTCGACCTCGGGGCCGACGACTACGTCACCAAGCCCTTCGGCATGGGTGAGCTGCTTGCCCGCATCCGCGCGGCCCTGCGCCACCAGCTCGCGGTCCAGGGCGAACGCGCCCTGTTCGAGGTGGACGGCCTCAGCGTCGACCTCGTGCGCCGCCTGGTCCGGGTCCGCGGCGAGGAGGTGAAGCTCACGCCGCGCGAGTACGACTTCCTGCGCGTCCTGATCCAGCATGCCGGGAAGGCCTTGACCCACGCCCAACTCATGAGCGAGGTCTCCACCTCGTCCGACCCGCAGTACCTGCGGGTCTACATGCGCCAGCTTCGCCTCAAGCTGGAGGCCGATCCCGAGCGCCCGCGCATCCTCCTGACCGAGACCGGTGTCGGCTACCGGCTGCGGGCCCCTGACGACGAGGCCCGGGCCTGATGGCGGGTTCCGTCATGCATGAAGGCAAACCCTTCGAGATCCTTCCGGACCCGGGCGCTTGAGCGAGCCCTTCGACCCTTACCGCAGTCCCGCGACCGAGCCGACCCGAATGACCATCGACGAGATCCTATCGCCCGACCAAGTCGCCGTCGGGGTCCGCACGCCGAGCAAGGCCGCGCTCCTGGACGACCTGGCGCGCCGGGCCGCCCAGGCGCTCGGCCTCGATGCCGCGTCGCTGCGGACCGCGCTGGAGAAGCGCGAGGGGCTCGGTTCGACCGGGGTCGGGGACGGCATCGCGCTGCCGCACGCCCGGCTGGAGAGCGTCAGGCGCCCGTTCGGATGCCTGGTACGCCTGCGCGATGCGGTGGACTTCGACGCCATCGACGAGCGGCCGGTGGACCTCGTCTTCCTCCTGCTCCTTCCGACCGATGGACAGGGCTCGCAACTCAACGCCCTGGCCTGCGTCGCCCGCCGGATGCGCGATCCCGAGGCGGTGGCGGCGATGCGGGGAGCCCGCGATGCCGGCGCTCTGTACGCGACCATGAGGGGCAGCCGGACGGCACCGTGACGGTCTACAGGCTGTTAATCCAGTGACACTGGATGCCGTGCACCCTAACCGTCCATGATGGGTGGAATTCAGCCGATCCGCTTTGGAGCAGCGATGCAGAGAAGCGGACATCGTCGCAGTGCTTGGTTGCGACCCCAAGCCGAAGTCGCGTTACACCCGACGAATAGGCGCTCTCGGGAAGCGTCGACGTGGACCTTTACGGTTGGGTCGGGTCCAATATGTCGACCGCGCGCCTACGCGAACACATGCCGAGCTGCAGGCCGCTCGGTGTCGCGACACTATCTGGCCAAGCGCTCCGGTTTCACAAGCGCAGCGTGGACGGCTCGGGCAAGTGCAACCCTCTAGTCGAGAAGCTAGGGCGTCTTCTTCTCTGCAATCCATTCCGCGAGCCGGTTGTAGAGCTCGTCAAACGTCTGAAGCGTCAAAGTTAAGCCGTCGACCTTGACCTTTCGCGAGCGCCACAGCCACCGATCCTCACCCACGCTGGACGCGCTGATCGCCGTCGCGCGACCAATGACGAGGACACCGTGAATGTTCGGCCTTTCGCTACCGAAGGCGTCTAGGTAGTCTTTGTTTGTGCGGTAGTGGTCGAACGCCCAAGTCCAGTCGACCACCTGACTGAAGCCTGCTTCAAAGGCTGGCGACCATGCCTCTGCTCCGCGTTCCTCGCTCGGCTTGAAGATATGACGGTCGGAGGCACCTTCGAACTCTACCAGACACAAATTGTCCGTGCCCTTTTTCCTGACTGTCAGATCCGTCCGAAAGTGAGGCGGAATCTTGAGTTCCAACTTGATCAGATTGCCTGTACCTACAAGCGGGTTGTACTGCCCCATCAAGGCGCATAGGTTTGGCCAAGTCTTGAAGCTTGCTAAGACCTGCCTTCGTTCCGCCAAGTCGGTATTGGTAGTCAGCAGCAAATCGAACTCAGCAAGCTCGCACTCAGCCGCCACAAGATCGAAGGCGTGCTCGTCGAAAAAGACTTTTGGCATCAGCCGCGCTTAACAACCGATTGAATGACTAGGCTTGCGCCTTCGCGCTTGAAAATTACCCGTAGGTCGCCAGACCTCGCGACGTAGGCGTTTTCCAAGCCCTTGAGGGGCTCGGCTTTGCTTTGGTCCTTCACCGTGAAGGTCAACTGCCGGATCGTCTTTTCGACCCGCTCCTTGTCAGCATGATGAAGCGATGAGATCATGTTGATCGCGGTGTTACTGATGAGCACTTGCGGGCTCCCCACGCTGTCACCGTCACGCTGCGCCGTAGGCATCAAGCTTGCTCCTGCCCACGCCTTGGGCTCGCTTCAATATATGATCGTCTGACCGCAACGTCCACGCTGCGGGCTCATTGCCGTCACCCTTGCGTTTCCTTTCCACCCCGAGCCGAAGTTGCCAGACAGCCGACGAATGGCTGCTCTCGGGAAACTCCGACGGCGATGCGAGCAACTGGGTTGGGTCGGGATTCGCCCGTCCGCTCTACGACTGGAGTGGGTTGAGAAGTGTCCGTCTGCCCTTGAGAGCTTTTTGACTGATGCATTCTTCCATCGGCGTTTAACTCGCCCCGTGGTCGCCCATGTCACATCTGCCGACGCACTCTCGTCCCTGTAAGATGGCGCGCGTTTTGTGATCCTGGTAAGCCAGATGCCCGCGCGTCCCACGAAAGGGACGACCATGAACACCTTAGTGAACGGCCAATCTGATTCGAGAAATCCTGACCGACTGCGTCCAGGCTAGGAAGAGTTGGTTACGTCGCGCTACGCATTGCGGATCGGCGAGATCGACGTGCTGGTGGTGAGCGATGGGGTGCTGCCGCTCCCGACCGCGATGCTGGCCCACAACGCGGATCCGGCGCTTCGGGCGGCCTGGCTGGGCGACAGTTTCCTGCCGCCTGACGCATTGGACTGGCCGCTGAACGTCGTCGTGGTGCGGAGCGGCGAGCAAACCATCCTCATCGATGCAGGGCTGGGTTTTGACCCCAACCTGGACCTCCCGCGCGCCGGGCAGCTGGTCCGCCGACTTGACGCGGCCGGCATCGATCTTGCGTCTGTGACCGACGTGGTGCTGACCCACCTGCACATGGACCACATCGGCGGCCTGCTCGTCGACGGCGTGAAGGCGCAGCTCTCGCCGGACTTGAAGATCCACGTGGCGGCCGCTGAGGTCGCGTTCTGGAGGGCGCCGGATTTCTCCCTCACTGCCATGCCGCCGGGTTTCCCCGACGCGCTTCGCTCGACCGCTACCCGGTTCCTGGCCGAGTATCGCAGCAACCTGCGGACGTTCGAGGACGTATACGAGGTAGTCCCCGGGGTGGTTGTCCACCGCACCGGTGGCCACACCCCCGGCCATAGCGTGGTCCGCTTGGCCTCTGGGCGCGACCGACTGACGTTCGCGGGCGACGCCATCTTCCCAGTCGGTTTCGACCAACCCGACTGGCACAACGGCTTCGAACACGACCCCGAGGAGGCGGCCCGCGTCCGGATCCGCCTGTTGCGCGAGCTGTCGGCGACCGGCGAACAGCTGGTGGCCACGCACTTGCCCTTCCCGTCCGTTGGCCGGGTGGCGGCGGAAGGCGACGCCTTTCGGTGGGTACCGGTGTTCTGGGACTACTGATTGCGTAGCGCGCAAGGGTCGAACTCGCAGCCCGCGCGGAAGCCTCCGCGACACGCTGTCTTCCGGAACTATGATTGTCCTCGGGCTCGCCCCGGCGACACGCATCCGCGGGGTCGCGCGTCGGTCGAAAGGGGACGTCGTCTCCACAAGTCTGGGTTCCCCGTGCTCCTCCTGCGGAATCAGTCCTGCGTCATCGCACGTCGTCCGGCACATCAATTTTTCCGCGGCGATGTCACATCGGAAGGCACGTGGCTCGTCTTCCCTGTGAACGTCCCGATGGGGACCGGACAGAAGGCCGAGCATCACATGAAGATCGTCGTTGTCGGCGGCACCGGGCTCATTGGCTCGCAAGTCGTCACCACCCTGAAAGCCGCAGGCCACGAGGTCCTCCCGGCCTCGCCGAACACCGGCGTCAACGCTGTCACGGGGGAAGGTCTCGCGGAAGTACTGAAGGGCGCCAGCGTGGTAATCGACGTCGCCAACTCACCGTCCTTCGCCGACGAGGCTGCGATGGACTTCTTCGTCCGCGCCGGACAGAACCTCGCCGCTGCCGAGAAGGATGCCGGTGTCTCGCACCACGTCTCGCTCTCGGTTGTTGGAACTGAACTCCTGCTCGACAGCGGCTACTTCCGCGCAAAACTCGCGCAGGAGGAGTTGATCGCCTCGGCTGGCGTGCCCTGGACCCTTGTCCGCGCCACGCAGTTCTTCGAGTTCGTCGCCGCGATTGCCGGAGCCGCAATCGGCGACGGCGTAGCGCGCGTGACCTCCGCGTCGATCCAGCCGATCGCATCGGCGGACGTGGCGGCGAAGGTCGCCGAGGCCGCGTTGGCGCCCCCCCAAAACGGCATGATCGAGATTGCCGGCCCTGAGCGGCTGCCGATGGTCGAGCTGGTGAAGCGCCACTTCGATGGCCTTGGAGAGACGCGTGACGTCATCACGGACGATGCGGCACCGTATTTCGGGGTGGTCCTCGGAGGCCCCTGGCTGACGCCCACAGGTGATGCATGGCTGTCGGAACGGAGTTACGGCGACTGGTTGGCAGCGCAGCCGAAGCGCGTGGCCTGAGGCCTCCCGCCGATGGATGCGGCCTACATCTCGGCGCTGTCCGCGCTAGCCGGGTCGGCCATCGGCGCGATGGCCTCCTTCGCGACCACATGGCTGACGCAACACAGCCAGGAGCGCGCAACCCTCCTGGTGCAGGACCGAGCGCGACGGGAAGCGCTATATGGCGAGTTCATCCGGGAGGCGTCGACCTTGTTCGGCGACGCCTTCCGGCACGACCTGGACGACCCGGCCAAGCTGGTGAACCTCTAAGCTATCGTGAACAAGATCCGGCTCTTCGGAGAGCCGGAGACGCTTGAGGAGGCCGAGCGCGTCATGCGGCGCATCGGTGAGACCTACTTCGCCCCGAACAAGGATCTCGCCTCCTTCGCGGACATCCGCCACGCCAGCGACCTCGACCCGCTCTGCGGGTTCTCGATGGTCTGCCGCAGGGAACTCGCAATCGCCCGGCGTTGAGGCTCAGTGAGGCGTCGGCGCTCCCGCTGGCCCACCGAACAACTTTGCCATTCGCTGGAGCTTGTCCGGGTTGCGGGTGAAGTAGATGCCGACGATCAGCCCGCCCTCGATGTCGAGAGCGACGGTCTGGAGCGTTCCGCCCGGCTCCAGGCTGAAATAGCCTGGCAGGCCGTCAATCCAGAGGTCCTGCAGCTTCTGGGCATGCTGAATCCATGATTTGCGCGCGACCCCCTCGAACATGCGCGTGACCTTGTCGATGCCGACGATAGGCCTCGGGAACGCGAGCACCTTTCCGCCTCCATCGGAGTGCACAACGACGGCATCAGCGAGCATGCTGCGCAGCGCCGCGACGTCGCCGGTCGCCGACGCCTCGAAGAAGGCCTTCGCGATGCGCGCACCCTCCTCCCTCTCGACGGGGAAGCGCGGGCGTGCGGACTGCACGTGTTTCCTGGCCCTCGCGGCGAGCTGACGGACCGCCGGCGGCTCACGCCGAAGTGTCGCCGCGACCTCATCGAGGGGGATCGCGAAGACGTCGTGCAGGATGAACGCCGCCCGCTCCAGCGGTGAGAGCCTCTCTAACGCGAGCATCAGCGTGAGCGTCAGGTCGTCGGCGGGCGCTTCGTCCGGGACCATGGCGACGGGCTCGGGCAACCAGGTTCCGACGTAGGTCTCACGCCGAACCCGGGCGGACTTCATGAGGTCCAGGCAAAGCCGCGTGACCGTGCGCGACAGGAAGGCACCGGCCGAGGCCACACCAGCATGGTCGACGTGCCGCCAGCGGAGCCAAGCGTCCTGTACGACATCCTCGGCCTCGCCGAGGGAACCGAGCATGCGGTAGGCGAGCCGGACGAGCCGCGTCCGCTCCTGTTCGAAGACGAGGGTCGGATCATCAATGGTCGGCATGACGGAACGACCAGACGCTGAGAGCGACCGCAATAAGCGCAGGCAGTGTCACTGCAGGGAAGTCGCGGGGCAGAACCTCCAGTCCGCAGATGCCAACCGCGACCTCCCAGAAGTGGAACAGCGCGTGACCCGAGAGCCAGATCGCCCCCATGCTCCAGAGCAGCGCACGCGAGCCGGGTCTCACGGCCCCGTACACGAACCCTGACCCAATCAACACGAAGATCAGACCGATGTCGCGCAGGAAGTGCTGATTGAACGGTCCCGTCGAGGTTACGCCCGGCACCGCGAAGTACCAGGCCTCGGGTGAGGCGAGCATGAAGAGGCCGTTGCCGGCCAATCCTGCGCCCAGAAGTCCGGCCAGCACCGGAATGGTTTTGCTCATCGCGCTTTCCCCACGTGATTGGTTCACGAGGGTGACGAAGTGCGAAGGCGCGATGTGACATTGAACACAGATTCCCGCCGGGCCCTGGTCAAAGCCTTGGCCTCGCCAAGACTACCTTACGGAATTCTGGTCGCTTGAGCCGAGGTTCGAGCATCGCGCCGAAGCACTCGATGCAAGGCACGATACGGAACCAAGAGGCGCACCGACCTAGACGACGCCCATCGACGAACGACCGCTTTCGAGAGGCCCAGGTTTGGGCATAAACGGCAACGTTGGGTCCAGGCCGTGTCAAAACTCGGGAATTGGGGCTTTTGCGGTCGGGTGACGTTCGGGTCTCGCGAGACTGGTCTGTTCATCGCGTCGAACGGGTTCTTACGGTCGGGAGACGGCCAGTTTTTGGTTGAAAGCGCCTACTGGACGGTCTCTGGGCCTCTTTGGCGGACGATCCGAGCCTTCGCTCAAGTGGGGATCGCCGCCAGGAGCTTCCGGCTTCCCAGGATGTTGAGAACTCGCGTCAGATTGTAGGCCAGGACCTGAAGCGCCATCTCGGTCGAGACGCGCGGCAGGGTCTTGGTCAGGAAGTGCGTGGCCCCCATCCGTGCTTTGAGCGTGCCGAAGGGATGCTCGACCGTCTCGC